>JAATES010000299.1 GCA_015655615.1 Actinomycetales bacterium | reverse complement strand
TCGCCTCGGAATCCGGCAGGAGGCGAGACGTGCCACACGTCCTCCGACTCACCTTCGGCGATGTCTGCCCCGAGGGTGCGCAGCGCCTTCGCCATGAGGTCGGTGTCCCGGCTGCGCAAGGCACCGCGGATGGTCCCCTGTCCCGCAGACAATGCCGCCAGCACCAGGTACCTGTTGGTGAGCGATTTGGACCCTGGCACGTTCACGGTGGCCCGAACGCCCGACGCGGGAGCTGACGGCGCAGGCCAGTCCTCGGTGCCCGAGGCGGCGGTGGGGGGTCCGGTGGGCGCCGGGGAATCGTTGACGGACGGCGGATGAGTCACGTCCTCAGCCTAACGGCTGCACCAGCGGGCGGGCCGTGCAGGCCGGGTCCTGACGTTCGGGACAGGCTCGGCGCACCGCCGGCCGGACGCAGGGACTCCGCAGGCCGGATGCAGAGGTCTGGCGGTCGGACGTGCTATTCGGCGGCTTCCTTCCTGGCCAGCCGGGCCTCGCGTGCCTGGTCGATCCGCCAGGCCAGGCTGGGTCGTCCCTGGGTGTCGGCCGCAGCCACCAGGGCGCCGCCGAGGAGTCCGGCCGCCTGTGCGAACTCCTTGATCCGGGGCTCCCGGGGTGCGGGATTCGCAGTGAAGGGCTGAGCCGCTACGAGCCGCGGCACGGTCAGCAGGGCGAGGGCGAGGGCCGAGGTACGCGGAGCTTTGCCAGTCGCGAGCGCGAGGGCGACGACCGTGGTCAGGATGCCGTGGGCGCGGACGACCTTGACCAGGTCCTGGTCCGAGGCCGCGGGCCGTCCTGTCAGCCGGGTGAGGGCATCGGCTGCGGGGCGGGCGGCTGCCAGGTGTGACGTCGGCCGCCGGGCAGCGTCCACGCCGTCGCGGAGGAAGGGCGTGGCGAGCAGGACTCGTCCCAAGGATCTGACCGGCATGATGTCTCACTCTCTCGGGGGTGTGTGGTGCTGTGCTCCACGGTAGCGCGGTCCTGCGGATGCCGCCTCTGTCCGAGGCCTGTGATGTGATCGTGAGGTGGACACGAATCCGGCCTGGGACCAGTCCCAGCTCGCCGCGTTGGACGCCGTGACTCACGGCGGCAATGTGGCGGTCGTTGGCGCGCCCGGGTCCGGCAAGACCACTCTGGCGGTGGAAGCTATCGCCCGCGCCGTGGAGCAGGGCTCCGATCAGCCCGGGTCCGTGCTGCTGCTGGCACCTGATCGCAGATCCGCGACCGCTCTGCGGGACCGGCTCACGGTGCGGCTCGGCCGCACGCTGCGCGGCACGATGGTGCGTTCGGTGGCATCGCTGGCCTATGCCATCGTCGCTCAGCAGTGCCGGCTGGACGGCGATCCGCTGCCCGAGCTCGCGACCGGTCCGGAGCAGGATGCCGATCTGGCGGCGCTCCTGGCGGGCCACGCCGCCGGTGAAGGCGTTCGTGTCGCCTGGCCCGAAGGCATCACGCCCGAGGTGCTGGCACTGGCCGGATTCCGGGCGGAGTTGCGGGATCTGCTGATGCGGTGCGCGGAACGCGGTGTGGGCCCCGTGGAGCTGGGACGGCTCGGGCGCTCCGAGCGCAGGCCGGAATGGGTGGCGGCAGCGTCGCTGTACTCCGAGTACCTCGATGTCACCACCATCTCTCGTCAGACACCGGATGTGGGCCCGCGGTACGACGCGGCGACTCTGGTCGACGTGGCGGCCGAGACCGTGCGCCGGTGGGTTGCGGCGGCGGAGCCGGGGCGCCCCCAGTGGACCCTCGTCGTGGTCGACGACTATCAGGACGCCACTGCCGCGACAGCCCGCCTGCTGCGAGAGCTGACCCAGGACGGTGCTCGCGTCGTCCTGCTGGGCGATCCGGACCAGGCTGTGCAGGGTTTCCGTGGTGCCCGGCCAGACTTGCTGGGTCGTGCCATGGCGCAGCCGGCGCCACACGGGAGGGTCTTCGACGGCGAGTTCTCGGCTGAGCAGATCGTGCTGCGGTCCACGTGGCGCCAGGCGGATGCGGTGCGAGAGGTCGTGGGCCGGGTCGTGCAGCACATCGGTAGTTCCGCGGGAGTGGCGCATCGGGAGGCCCTTCGGGAGGCGGCGGGCCAGCGCCTGGCGGGCTCGGTCGAGAGGTGTCAGGCCGGTTCGGTGGTGGAGGAGCATGCCGTCGTCGCCCGGCTGCTGCGGACGGAGCACCTGCTGGACCGCACGCCGTGGTCGCAGATGGCCGTCATCGCCCGGACATCGGGCCAGGTCACCGCCTTGCGGAGGGCTTTGGCTGCGGCGGCGGTGCCGGTCTCCGGGATGGGCGCGGACCAACCGCTGCGCAGTGAACCGGCGGTCCGTGCCCTGCTGATGGTGATCGGCCGCGCGTCCGACGAGCTCTGGGATGAGCCCGTGGTGGCAGAGCTCCTGAGTTCCCCCTACGGGGGATTGGACGCGCTGCGGATGCGGCGGCTACGGCGGGCACTCCTGCGGCAGGAGCGGATGTCGGGAGGGAGACGCTCGTCGGACGACCTGCTGGTCGAAGCCGTCACCGACCCTGCGGGCGGGGTCGAGCCACACGCTCCAGGAAGTGCGGCAGTACGCCGAATCCGCGCGATGATCGCGGCCGCCCGTGCCGCTGTGCAGGCGGGATCGGATGCGCATCTGACGCTGTGGGCAGTGTGGGACGCGGCTCAGGTGGCCGAGGAGTGGCAGGAACGTGCGTGGGGCTCCGGCTCAGCGGCACAACGGGCCGACGCCGATCTCGATGCGGTCATGGCCGCATTCCGCGAAGCCGAGGTCTACACCGAACGTCACATCGCTGCCTCGGTCGGCCAGTTCGTCGAATGGCTGCTCGGGTTGCGCATCCCTGCCGACTCCCTCGCCGCTCGAGCGCGTCCGGGCGGTGCGGTCGAGGTGATCACACCCGCTCAGGCGGCAGGCCGCGAATGGGACCTCGTCGTGGTCTCGGGGGTTCAGGACGGCACCTGGCCGGACTTGCGGCTCCGCGACTCGCTGCTGGGGGCGCAGGCACTCGCCGACCTCGTCGACGGTCGGGGCTCCGGGAACGACCCTCGCGCGGCGCGGCACGCGGTCCTCGACGATGAGCTCCGGCTGCTGGCCGTCGCGACCTCCCGAGCGCGACGGCGCCTGGTCGTCACCGCGGTTCAGGATGCCGATAGCCAGCCTTCGGTGTTCTGCTCACTGATCGCTCCGGAGACAGGAGCGGATGGCGACAGTGGCCTTGCCGGATCGCTGCCCAGGGTGCCGTTGGACCTTCGCGGAGTCGTCATCACGGCACGGGCGGGGCTCGCGCGCGCGATCACGGCGCAGCGGGAGGAGTCGTCGTCGTGGAGCGGCCTGTTGGCTGACCTCGCCCAGGTGGGTGTCCGGCAGGCCGATCCCCGGTGGTGGTATTCCGTCGCCGCGCCATCGAGCATGGGCCCGCTGGCCGACCACGACTCGTCGGTGGCGGTCTCTCCCTCCAAGGTCACACAGGTGCACACGTGTGCGCTGCGGTGGGTGGTGGAGGCTGCTGACGGCTCGGGTCAGGAGCAGGTGGCGGCAGGGCTGGGAACCCTGATCCACGCCATCGCCCGGGACTTACCGTCGGCCGACTCCGTCGAGCTGTCCGCCGAGCTCGACCGCCGGTGGCCTGAGCTCGGCTTGCCCCCGGGGTGGCCAGCGATGCAGCTGCGCCACCAGGCCGAGGGCATGGTGCGTCGTCTCGGTGACTTCCAGTCCGGTGCCGGAGAGCCCGTCGCGGTCGAGCAGGGCTTCGACATCCCGGTGGGACGAGCGAGGCTCCGAGGCTCCATCGACCGGGTCGACCGTACTGCTGCAGGTCTGCGAGTGACCGACTACAAGACCGGGAAGACGCCCTTGACGGCTGCAGAGGCGGAGGTCGACCCGCAGCTGGCCAGTTACCAGGTCGCCCTCTCGCGCGATGACGGCGCGGACGATCCCGACGGGGCGGAACTGGTCTACCTCGGGGTGGGTATGCGGGGTCCCGGCACTCGACAGCAACCTGCCCTGGCCGATTTCGAGCATCCGGGATGGGCCGAGGAGATGGTCGAGGAGGCCGCGCAGATCATGGCTGCCGCCCAGTTCTGGGCCACGGTGAATCCAGGATGCTTGCATTGTCCGGTCCGGCGGGCCTGCCCGGTCCAGCCCGAAGGTCAGATGGTGGCCCCGGTGCGGGGGGCGACCGGAGACGAGGGGTGCCGTGCACCTCGCAGTTCATTCTCGACGGTGGAGGATCGAGCCCGGCGTGCACATGGCTTGAGCACGCAAGGAGCTGATCCGAGTTCGGGCATGGATGCCGGGCCGACTACAGGACGGGGGGCGACGAGATGACGGCCTCGCGTCGACCGCCCGTGCGGAGCATGCCCCTCCCGGCGATCTCCGCCATCGAGATCGCGGACGTGCTGGGGAGGCCTCGTCCCACCCCCGAGCAGATCGAGGTCATCGAGGCGCCGCTGGTTCCCATGATCGTGGTCGCCGGGGCAGGCTCGGGCAAGACCGAGACGATGGCGGGACGGGTGGTGTGGCTGATCGCCAACGGCTGGGTGGAGCCGGATCAAGTGCTCGGGCTCACCTTCACCCGTAAGGCCGCAGGGGAGCTCTCTGAACGGATCGACCGGCGCCTGCGGGAGCTGCGGCGCGCCCAGGGGAAGGCTGATTCCTCACTCGACCTCCTCGATCGGCCCACCGTTTCGACGTACAATTCCTATGCCGGCGGCATCGTGGCCGATCACGGACTTCGACTCGGGCTCGAGCCTGGTGCTCAGCTCCTCACCGAGGCGGGCACGTGGCAGCTCGCGGCCTCGGTGGTGGAGTCATGGTCGGAGGACCTCGAGACTCCCTTGAGCGTCGGCACGCTGACCGCGGCAGTCCTGAGCCTGGACAACGCGATGAATGAGCATCTGGTCAGTGCCGGGGACGTGACGCAGCGCATCGTAGCCGACCTGGCCCGGCTGGACTCCATCCCGCTGGCCCAGGGGCGACGGGCGGTGCCTGAGGACGCCCGCAAGCTCAGGTCCTCGTTGGAGCTGCGGCGTCGCCTGATCAGGCTGGTCGAACAGTTGCGTGCTGCCAAGAGAGAGCGGGGGGTGCTGGCCTTCGGGGACCAGATCGCACTGGCGGCCCGGCTTGCGCGTGAGGTCCCCGCCGTGGGCGAATCCGAGCGGCGGCGGTATGCGGCCGTGCTGCTGGACGAGTATCAGGACACCTCGCACGCTCAGACCACACTGCTGCGGGCGCTCTTCGGCTCCGGTCACGCGGTCACGGCAGTGGGAGATCCACATCAGTCGATCTACGCCTGGCGAGGAGCGAGCGCCTCGAGCCTGTCGCGGTTCGTCACCGAGTTCCCCCAGACGCAGGGCGAGGACGCGCTCGCCCGGCAACTGTCGACCTCGTGGCGCAATGACCAGGCGGTCCTGGACGCGGCGAACCTGGTGGCCCAGCCGCTGCGCGAGTCCCTGGTGACGGTGGACGTGGCACCCCTCGTGGCGAGGCCGGGCGCCGGGTCGGGAACCGTGCGCGCGCTTTGGGCACAGTCCACGCAGGAGGAGGCCGATGCCATCGCAGACTTCGTGGCAGCTCGCTGGCAGCCGTCCTCGTCGCCGCAGGGCGCGGTCTCGACCGCTGTGCTGTGCCGGGCACGCAAACAGTTCCCGCGGATCGCGGCGGCACTGAAAGCTCGGGCGATCCCCGTTGAGATCGTGGGCTTGGGAGGACTGCTCGCCGTCCCGGAGGTCGCTGACGTCGTCGCCTTCCTTGAGGTGGTGCACGATCCCTCCCGTGGCGACTCACTGATGCGGTTGCTGATGGGACCCTGGCTGAACCTCGGTGCCGCGGATGTGCACGGCATCTCCGCCTGGGCGCGGGCCATGGAGCGCCGGGAACACCACAGAGCGCTGCACCAGGCAGAGCGAGCGACGGCCCTCGCACCGGGAGCAGGTGCCGTCCCGGAGCGTTCTTCCACGGCCCTGTCCGACGATGCGTCAGGCAGCGACCGGGAGACTCGTGATGAGGCCGCCCCCCCGATGCGGGACCGGTCGATCGTGGACGCACTGGATGACCTCGGCACGGCCGCGGACCTGGGTCAGACGGTGCCAGGGATCTCCGCTGCGGGCCTGGATCGCATCCGGCGTCTCGCCACCGTGCTGCGCGAGGTGCGCAGCCTCACCTATCTTCCGCTGCCAGAGCTGCTGGCCCGTGCGGAGCAGGCCCTCAACCTCGACATCGAGGTGGCGTTGGCCCGCCCCGGTCGGTCGTCGCGGGCCCATATGGACGCGCTCCGCACGGTCGCCTCCTCATACGCGAGCTCGGCATCGCCCGCCACGCTGGGCGGATTCCTCGCCTGGCTGGACGCCGCTCAGTCGCAGGAGCGGGGATTGGACCGCCCGGTCACCGAGCCCGACCCCGATGCCGTCCAACTCGTCACCGTCCACGGGGCCAAGGGCCTCGAATGGGACGTCGTCGCGGTTCCGGGCCTGATCGACGGGAGTTTCCCTGCAACGGCCAGCGTGTCCAAGCCTGCCAAGGACAAGGCGTGGCTGCACGCTGCTGGCGCATTGCCGTACCCGTTGCGGGGCGACCGACTGGATCTGCCCGTCTTGGACCTCGACACGATCGAGGATTCGATCGAGCTGGCAGCCGCCATCGACCGGTTTGTGTCGCAGGCCGGCGAGCAATCCGTGGACGAGGAACGAAGGCTCGCATACGTCGCGCTGACCAGGGCGCGTCATGAGCTGCTGCTCACCGGAGCGTGGTGGCGCGACGGTGTCCGGCACCCGGCGACCCCATCTATCTTCTACTCCGAGATCCTGGATTCGGGGCTCGCCGACGTGTCGCCCGAGTCGGTTCCCGCCGATGCCATCGAGCCCGATAACCCGCTCCATGACGACCGCACCGGCTGGTGGCCGCCTGCGGCGCCGGACTCCGAGGAGGCCAGCGTCCAGAGCCTCGACGGCAGTGGCCAGATCTTGGCGACGACCGCACGGGCGGCCGAGGAGGTCAGTCATCGGCTCATGCGACTGCGCCAGGCTGCAGAGCAGGGCGATCCAGCGTGGCCAGCGGGTTTCGCAGACGTGAGGTCACCGGCTCAGGAGCCCGCCGAGGTGGCGGAACTGCGTCTCCTCTCGCGATTGCTTCTTGCCGAGCGGGCTGAACGACGCCAGCAGAGCCGAGGGGTCCTCCTGCCTGAGCACTTGTCGGCCTCGACACTGGTCAGGCTTGCGCAGGATCGCGCCGCAGTGGAGCGGGACTGGCGCCGTCCCGTGCCTCGTGAGCCCCTGGCGGCGGCCCGGCGCGGAACCGCCCTGCATGGGTGGATCGAGCAGTTCTATTCGAGACCACTACTGCTGGACATCGATGACCGGGACCTGTTCATGGACGACGACGATTTCTCCGGTCGGGAGGAGCAGGCCATGGAACTCGCCGAGCTGCGGAGGGCCTTCGAGCGCTCGGCCTGGGCCGGCCGGGAGCCCCTTGCCATCGAGGAGGCGGTGGACACCATGATCGCGGGCGTCGTGACCCGCACCAAGATCGATGCGGTCTTCCCTGACCCGCAGACTCCCGGGGGAGTGGTGGTCGTCGACTGGAAGTCGGGGCGAGTTCCGCATGCGGCTGAGGAGATCCGAGCCAGAGAGGTGCAGCTCGCGGTCTATCGGCTCGCATGGTCGCGGGCCAGTGGACTGCCCCTGGATCGGGTTGCCGCCGTCTTCCACTATGTGGCCGACAACCTCACTGTCCGGCCCCAGTCACTACTCGATGCCGACGGCCTGGAGGCGCTGGTCAGGGGGACGGCCGAGGCGGATCGTGAGCTAGGGGGCTGACGGGTCGGACGGCTCGTCGCGACCCTGCTCCGGTTCGGCTGGAGCGTCCTCGCCGGGGCCTGACTCGGCCAGGCCTGACTCGCCGGGGCCTGACTCGCCGGGGTCTGACTCGGCCAGGTCTGCTTCCATGCCGCCTGGTCCGCCGGCATCGAAGGTGGTGAGGATGCGGGTCTCGACCGAGTCAGCAGGCAGACCCTCGCGCCGGTCGTACTGCGGGAGCCGGAGCAGCTCACCGTCGGCTGCCGCGGTCGCGACATCGAGGTCGGAGAGCATCTCGACGGCGTCCTCGACCACCTCAGGAAGGTCATGCCGGACGCCGTGGAGCAGCCAGCGCACCAGGGCAAGCTCGCTGGCCAGCAGTGCGCGTTCGACCAGGTGGGGGTCGAGCAGCTCAGTGCGGCGGAGCTGATAGGCCTCCACGATCGAGTCCAGCGTGTCCGAGGGCGCCGCCGCCAGCAGCCAGGCGAGATCGTCTGACGGGTCGGCCACCTTGACGTCGGACCACTCGGTGATGGCGCTCACATTGCCGGCCTGGACCAGGATCGCCTCGGCCGAGAGGTTGGAGTGGGTGATCGTGGGTCGAAACCGCCAGAGGGCGACGTCTTCGAGTTTCTCCTCCCAGCGGCGCAGCAGGGGTACCGGAACTCGTCCCGTCTTGGCGGCTTCGTCGACTTCGGCCAGGCGCCGTTGCCGGTACTCCTCTGCGGAGTAGGAAGGGTGCCCGGTGGATTCGAGAAGGGACACGGGCAGTTCGTGGATCGCGGCGATCGCCCTTCCGACGGCTGCCGCCAGTCCGGGGCCGGGGGTCAGCCGGTCCACACGGAGCGGATTCCCGGGGAGCTCGGCGTGGACCAGGGCGCGCCCCGCATCCGGGTCCAGAGAGGCGTACCCTGCCGTGCGCGGGACTGTGAAGGGCAGCGTTCCCGTGTCGACAGCCGACTCCACGGCCGCCAGAAAGGCAGCTTCGGCTTCCAGTGCGGCACCGGCGGCCGCTGTGACCGGGGCACGAACGACCCAGCGGCGCTGCTCGGCGTCGATGACGACAGCGGTGTCGATGCCGTCGGCGGCACTGGTCAGCGCAGCGACCTGTCGGGCATCGAGACCGGCGACGGCCTGGGTGGCCAAGGCGGCGAGTGCGTAGGGTGAACGGTGCACGAGACCACGCTACGGTGCCGCAGTGCGCCGGGTGCGCAACGCCACGCAGATGCGGCCACCCTGGCGGCCCTCAGGGAAGATGACGGAGAGATGATGCACCACGACAGGTCAGGCCGGGAGCTCTCAGTGGGCGACTTGCCCCTTGCCCGGGCGGAGGTGGCGCGTGCGTCGCAGTGGCGGGACCGGGACGGGCTGATCGAGGATCTGCGCGCCGTGGAGGGGACCAGGGTGGTGCTGGTCCATCGCGGACTGGTCGCCGTGCGTGACCGCGCATCACGGGACTCGACGGAGCAGCAGGCGCTCGAATTGGTGGCGGCTCCCACTCTGGACGGCGCCGGGCTCTGGGCGTTCCTGGGCGCCGAGGGCCTGGACGGATCCGGGTTGGCTGAGCGCGAGGTCACGGCCAGGGACTCCCGCAGTGACCTTCCGGAGCAGGCTCTTCTCGCTCTGATCCTGTCGGATGACGTCGCCGCGGAACCGCTGGTGGAGGCGCGCAGCTGGCGGAACATCCGCGACATGGGACAAGGCCTCAGTGCCCGGGACGCAGGCTTGGCGACGGCGGCCGTGGCGCTTGCGCAGTGGCACGAGGGTCATCGCCACTGCTCGCGCTGCGGTGCAGCGACCGAGGTGACCAGTGCCGGGTGGGTGCGCCGCTGTCCGCACGACGGCAGCCTGCACTACCCGCGGACGGACCCCGCCGTGATCATGGCGGTGGTGGATGCGGAGGACAGGCTGCTGCTCGGCAGTTCCCGGCAGTGGCCCGCATCGAGGTTCTCGACGCTGGCGGGCTACGTCGAGCCGGGCGAGCCCGTGGAGCAGACGGTCCGCCGCGAGGTGGCCGAAGAGGTGGGGCTGGTGGTCTCCGACGTGGAGTTCCTGGCGAGTCAGCCCTGGCCGTTCCCCGCGTCGGTGATGCTGGCTTTCCGTGCGCATGCAACGACCACCGACATCCACGTGGACGGTGCCGAGATCACCGATGCGCGCTGGTTCAGACGTGACGAGCTGGCCCTAGCCGTGAGCTCTGGCGAGGTCAGCCTGCCCATGCCGTCCTCGATCGCCCGCGCCATGATCGAGCAGTGGTTCGGCGGCCCGTTGCCGCTGCCCGCGTGAGCCGGGTCAGAGACCCAGTCGGGTCTTGACCTCGGCCAGGGACGGGTTCGTCGCAGCGGAGCTGTCGGGGAAGACCAGGGTCGGGACAGTGCGGTTGCCCTCGTTGACCTGTTCGACGAAGCCGATGTACTCGGGGTTGTCCTCAATGTCGATCTCCGTCAGCGGGACCCCGGCGGCCGCCAGCTGGGACTTCAGGCGCCGGCAGTAGCCGCACCAGGTCGTGGTGAACATCAGGACGGAGCCTGCGGCGGGTGCGACGGGAGTGGCGGTCATCTCGGTCCGTTCTCATGGTGCTGGCAGTGTGTGTCCACAGGAGCTGGTGATGTCCGAGGTACCTGGGAGAATCTACTGTGATGGTTCCAGAACAGGCAGTTCCTCAGACGTATTCCGGGTCCGGTTCGAGCGCGGCTGGCCGGGGCAGGGTGCCAGCGCGCGCTGAGGCTCCGGGCCGGTTGCCAGGTGCCGACGAGTTGATCGAGGGGCTCGATCCTGAACAGCAGCAGGTGGCCCTGGCGTTGCGAGGTCCGGTGTGCGTGCTTGCGGGAGCGGGCACGGGCAAGACCCGTGCCATCACCCACCGCATCGCCTATGGCGTACGCACCGGCGTGTATGTGCCGACCAGCGTTCTTGCGGTGACGTTCACGGCACGCGCGGCAGGGGAGATGCGCACCCGGCTGCGGGACCTCGGCGTGCCGGGTGTTCAGGCGAGGACCTTCCATGCCGCTGCGGTGCGCCAGCTCAACCACTTCTGGCCCAAGGTGGTCGGAGGTGCGCCGTGGCGCATTCTGGAGCACAAGGCGCAAGTGGTCGCCGAGGCGGCGCGGCGCATCGGCATCTCCGTGGATCGCATTGCCGTGCGCGATCTCGCCTCGGAGATCGAATGGGCGAAGGTGTCGATCATCTCGCCTGACGACTACGCCGCGGCGTGCGCTCGTCGTGGCCGCGAGACTCCAGCGGGCTACGACGCCACGACGGTGGCACGCCTGTTCGAGACCTATGAGGTGCTCAAGGCGGAACGCGCGGTAGCGGATTTCGAGGACGTGCTGCTGCTGGTCGCCCAGATGCTCGCGGACTACCCCGAGGTCGGTGAGGAGGTTCGCCGGCAGTACCGGCACTTTGTGGTGGACGAGTATCAGGACGTCTCGGCGCTCCAGCAGCGGCTCCTTGACCAATGGCTGGCTGGACGCCAAGAGCTGTGCGTGGTGGGAGACCCGAGTCAGACCATCTACTCCTTTGCAGGAGCCACCCCCGACTACCTGCTGAACTTTCGCCGTGACCGGCCGGGGGCCCAGGAGATCCGCCTGGTGCGGGATTACCGTTCCACTCCTCAGGTCGTCGGCTTGGCCAACTCCCTGCTCTCGCCGCGACGCGGAGGCGGACAGGTGGCGCACCAGCCCCTGGAACTGGTGGCACAGCGGCCCAGCGGGCGTCCGGTCGTCTTCACGCGTTATGGCGACGATGAAGCGGAAGCTTCCGGCATCGCCGAGCGCGCGGCCAACCTGGTGCGGCAGGGGGTCGCCGCCCACGAGATCGCCGTGCTGTACCGCACGAATGCGCAGTCAGAAGCCTTTGAGCAGGCCTTGTCGGCGGCCGGCGTGGGGTACGTCGTGCGCGGTGGGGAGCGGTTCTTCCAGCGCAAGGACGTGCGCGACGCCATCGTCCTGCTGCGCGGAGCCGCGCATTCGGCTGACGGCCGGCCGATGACCGACGTCGTCCGCGAGACCCTGGCGCTCGCGGGCTGGGCTCCTCAGCCACCGGCTGCCCGGGGTGCCGCCCGTGAACGATGGGACGCCCTGCAGGCGTTGGTCGCATTGGCCGATGACTTGGCCGAACGCCGCGGTGCCGACATGACAGATCTTCTGGCCGATCTGGCCGAGAGATCGAGCTCGCAGCATGCGCCGACTGTGGAGGGAGTCACGCTCGCCTCGTTGCACGCCGCCAAGGGGCTGGAGTGGGATGCCGTCTTCTTGGCGGGCGTCAGTGAGGGCCTGATGCCCATCTCGCTGGCGGACACCGACGACGCTGTCGCCGAGGAATGCCGACTGCTCTACGTCGGGGTGACCCGGGCCAGGCTGCATCTGGAGCTGTCCTACGCCGCAGCGCGCAACCCCGGCGGTCGGCAGAGCCGTAAGGCGAGCAGGTTTCTGGACGGCATCTGGCCGGCTGAGCGCCCCGCACCCGGTGCACGGTCTCGTGAGCGCAGTTCCGTGCACCTCACAGGTGAAGCAGATGCGGCATTGTTCGAGAAGCTGCGGGAGTGGCGATTGGCCGTCGCGACCAAGAACGGCAAGCCCGCTTTCACCGTGCTGGGCAACGCCCCGCTGTCAGCCATCGCAGAGGCCAAGCCCTCGACCTTGGCTGACCTGGCACGCATCCACGGCATGGGACCGACCAAGCTCGAACAATACGGTGAGGTGCTGCTGTCATTGGTCCGGGAGCATGCGGAGCCGTCCGCATGACTCGGAGCACCGCGAGAGATCCACGTCCAGAGCAAAGCGAGCGGGAGGCCGTGGCAGGACAAGGTCACGGTCCGATAAATACGTTGGCGGCCATGGGGGTGACGTCGTAAGGTCAGGAGGTCCTTGCCGTGATGGTCTGTGCCGAAAGGCGTATGACCCCAGTTGAGAGGGAGGTGAAGTGCCGTGAAGAAGACCCTGGTGAACGTTGTACACGTCGGATTCCGTCTCCGTCGTGTCTCGCCCGGTGGGCTGCCGCTGCGCAATGCAGTGAGTTCGTCGCGCACCACCCCCACCGCGAGCCTCCTGTCGGCTGTTGACGTACTGATGACAGAGCGAGAGGCCGCGGACCATGGGGTTCGCGGCCTTTTCTGTGTGCCTTGACCTAGCTGTCGTGCACCTGAGGTGGCGGGCCCTCCTTGACCAGAACGTAAGGGAGACCAGTCATGACCGTCATCGTCGAACCGGTCGTGATGCCGGTGCCCTGCCAGGAACACGATGCGGAATTGTGGTTTGCCGAGCAGGCCCATGGCATGGAGATCGCGAAGTCCCTGTGCCGGGAGTGCCCGATCCGGGAGGCCTGCCTGGCTGGCGCGTTGGGCCGCGCCGAACCGTGGGGTGTCTGGGGCGGGGAGGTCTTCGTCGACGGCGCCGTCGTGGCACACAAGCGGGGTCGAGGCCGGCCGCGGAAGGTCACTGCGACTGCCGCCTGAGCCTCTCGCCAGCTCTATGGTCCATCCCCGCGAACAGATCTGCCGGGGACACGGCGAGGTCCGCCTTGGTGCCTGCGGCGACAAAGGTGCCGGGCCGATCAAGCCTGCCTGCCGGAGTCGGACCAGATGCCCGCGCTTTCCAGGCATCCGCAATCGGGATGGGGCTTCCATGCTGAGTGCTCGAATCCAATACCGGCCGGGCCGGTCCGGAGGGTGGTGATCGCGACGCGGGACGTCCGGGCCAGGTGCCCCGACCGGCGTGCGGCGAGTTCGTGGACGATGATCGCCACGGCCAGCGCGGCAGCAGCGAGATCGCTCGCTGCCCGCAACGATGTCGTCTCAGCCGGGATGGTCGCAGACTCAGCTGCGAAGCCCGACTCGATCAGCCCCGCGGACAACTGCGCTGGCAGGTCGATGGCCTGGCCCGAGTCGTCCACGCGTGGGGCCCCTCTGCCAGCAGAGGCGGAGGTCGCCTCGCTCTGCTGATGGAGCCCGAGGCAGTTGATGCAGGCCGAGGTGCCCGGGTGGACCAGCGGGCCGACCTCGGTGACCGAGGGGTTCGCGGTGACGAGCAGGTGCGGGATGCCGCTGCAGACCAGGTGGGCCGTCCCGGTCAGATCTCGTGCGGCCGATGTCACCACGACCACCGCAGGCTCCTCCAGGCCGCGGTCGCTGACGATGGTGCTGTTCGTCCGGTCCCGTAGCAACGCGGCCGCCACGGAGGCTCGTTTGCCGCCGACGTCCGCAAGGCGATAGCCGCCTATCCCGACATCCTGGGTGAGGATCGGGCGGGGATCGTCGAGTTGCAGGTCCGCCACGCCGGCACTGAGCAGGCCTTGAGCGATCAGCAGTCCCAGGGGACCGAGACCGACGATCCCGACGGACTCGCGTCGTTCGCCGGGGGGCGCAGAGAGGTCACAGCCCGTCACGGTGGTCTCGGCGGCGGTCAGGCCGGTGAGACGAAGATGTTCCACCGCCTGCCGAAACCGTGCGGCGTCATGTCCCAGCTGCTGTGCCATGCTGGTCAGGCTGCTGCTGCGCGGCCGGTGGGGCCCGCACCACATCTCGAGCAGATCGGCATCGCGTTCACCCAGCCCGCGCAGGCTGATCGTGCGCGTACCCGGGTGGGCGATCTCGAGTGCGTCGCCCACCCGCAGACCATGGGCGTCAAGTGAGAGTCTCATGGTGTGTCCCCCTGGCACGGTCGGATCGTCCTTGGCTCAACATTGCCAGCCAGGACGGCGGTCTCCGCAGTTATCCACAGGTCCACCGACATCGGGTGCCGGGACTGGATCCGGGACCCGATCAAGGGATTGTCGCCGGCCGCTCCCATTGGCAGTCCGTGGCGCTTCCGATACGGTCGAAGAGTGATCGAGCCGCCTCTTGCCGCCGTCGAGGTCCGCCGAAGCCGACGGCGCACGCGCACGGTCAGCGCGCGCCGGGAGGG
>JAATES010000296.1 GCA_015655615.1 Actinomycetales bacterium | reverse complement strand
GCTGGCGATGCCCCTCGCGGTTCGGCTCGCCTCGAATCCCCGACGTCAGGGCGGCCGCTCCCGCCACCGGTGCCCGGGCAGCTGCACCCGGACCTGGCCCCGGTACGCCGGTTGGACTGGGCGGTGGACCCGGTGGCCCGGATGAGGCAGGCAGCGACCCGGACGAGCGCGGCCGGTGTGAGTCCGGCGGGTCTGTCGGCTGAGGCCCCGCCGGTCCCGCACTCGGCCTGGGGATCTCCGGTGCCCGGAAGAGCCCCAGTGTCCTGGGGTGCCCCGGTCAAGCTGCCGAGGGCGAGCAGTCCGGGCGCGAAGTCCGACTCGTGGGCGACACCGCCCGCCGTGGCACCGGGCGCCGTGTCGACCTCAGCCCCGAGGAACGTTGCCGGGTTGAACCGCGCCATCCCTGACGCCGTTATGCGTGACAGCGCGGTGATCCCGGCCACCTGGAGTCTGTTGCCTCCGCGGACCGTGGTGCGCCGGGATCTGGAGCAGCCGACCCCCGTCAGCGCCCGGCTGCGCGCAGACGGGTCTCCGCCCGGAGGCTCACCTGCCGCCCGGGTGGCGGGCGCGGCCCCGGTGGCTGACGGGGTGTCAGCGCCCATCGTGCGGCGATGGGAACGCACGGCCCCGAGACGTCGCACCGAAGGAGTCAGCATGCATCGCAGTACGGGTCAGCCTCTGGGTGAGCTGCCTTCGGCCGGTGCCGGGGCACCCCCGGTCCAGGGCGCCCCCGTCACGGACTCCGGAAGCGCCGCCCCCTCCGGCTCGGAGGCGCTGATCGCCAGTGTCGTGGCCCGGGTCGAGGGCACACTCAACGCGCGCTGGGATGCGGACCTCGAGTCGCGGGTCCGCCGGATCGTCGACGAACGAGTCGTCGCCGAACAAGAGCGCCGATCCTGGCGCTATGAGCCGGGAGTGTTCTGATGGCCACTGAGAAGGCGTTCCTTGAGATCGAAGGGGGCGTGCGCATCCCGTGCCTGTTCAATCCGGCGCAACTCCGGGTGTCTCGCGCCAATGACTGGGACTCGGCCAAGGGCGCCGGCAAGGGCATCACCTCGCTGACCTTCCAGGGGTCCTCGAATGGAACCATGGCACTCGACCTCTTCTTCGACACGACGAGCGACGGAACCCCGGTGACCCGCCATACCGGCAAACTGCTGGAGCTGATGGACATCTCCGTCGAGGTAGTCAAGACCTCGGACGGTGAGCTGCAGGGCCGCCCGCCCTATGTCACCTTCCACTGGGGGGATCTGCACTCGTTCAAAGCAGTGATCACGCAGCTCGAGCTGACCTTCACGTATTTCTCTGCCTCCGGGGTCCCGCTGCGCGCGATGGTCAACCTGAGCCTGCTGCAGTTCGAGGCCTCCGATGCCTTCGGTCCCCAGAACCCCACCTCGGGAACGCCCCGTCCGGCACGGGTGCACCGGGTCCAGCCGGGAGAGACATTGGACCGCATCGCCGCGCGGTACTACGGAGACTCCACGCAATGGCGTGCGCTGGCCACCGTCAACGGACTGGGCGATCCGTTGGCGTTGCGCCCCGGAACACTGCTGTCGGTCCCCAGGCGGGATTCCTGATGTCCGCCGCAGAGACCACCGCCCGCAAGACCGTGCGGGAGAACCCCACGATCATGGTCAACGACCAGCTCCTGTCGGAGGAGTGGACGGACGACCTCATCGAGCTGCGGGTCCAGCGGGGCGTCCGCACTCGAGGCCGGGCGGTCTTGCGCTTCCGGGCCCCCGCCTTCGAGAAGGCGAAGGAGGCCCAGGCACAGCTGGGGGCAAGTCTGCGGATCGGGGCGAGCAGGGCGAGAGTGCTGTTCGAGGGGACGGTCATGACCCGCGAGATCGAATACGACTCCGTCCGCGGGATGGTCATGGTCCTGACGGCGCAGGACTCAGCGACGCGGCTGCTCCAGAAGACCGTCAGCGCCACCAGGCTGACGGCTCCCCTCAGTGACCTGATCAGCTCCCTGGTCAGGGATTGCGGGCTCAGGGTCTCCCTCCCTTCGGACGGCGTGCCACACGAGTGGCTGCTGACCGCGGGCACGCCGCTGGCGGTGATCGATGAGGTGGCGGCACGGCTGGGCTGGGACTGGATCCTCTCGGGCACGACCCTCGCGCTGTGGCCGGCAGCCACGGGGACCGCGCCGGGCACGCGACCGGCCAAGGTCCATCTCGAGAACGACCTGCAGAGCTTCTCGGTGCGGCACTCCAAGGAGGCCGCGCATCGCGTGACCGTCCATGGCTGGGACGCCTCGACCAAGACTGCCTTCGAAGCCAGCGCGATGTCGGCGGCTACCCGCGCTGAGAGCAGCTTCACCTCGGGTGGTACCGACGAGCAGCGAGCCCGGTTCACCTCCGAGGGGGTGACCACCAGCCAGCGGGAGGCGGCAGTGGTCGCCCAGGCGATGGCAGGCAGCGGAGGACGAGTGATCGCCCGTGGGCGCGGGGAGTTCCTGCCCGACGTCGTTCCTGGAGCCATGGTCGAGCTGGAAGCGGCAGGACCGGCCTCAGGGAAGTACTACGTGCGAGAGGTGGAGCACAGTTACGACGGCCGTGGCAGCTGGACCGAGTTCGTCGCGGGAGATCGGGACGCTCCTCGGCTGAGCGAGCCGCTCGCGGGCGGCCGGGACGCACTGGCCGCCACCGGGTTGTCCCGCAACCAATTGACGTTGGCCATTGTCACCGAAGTCAGCAGTCAGGTCGGCGACAATCCCCCCGGGGCGGTCAAGGTCAGCTATCCGACGCTGGAAGGACAGGTGGCCTCGGGCTGGGCCTCCCTGCTGCAGGTGGGCGCCGGGCCGAATCGGGGGCTGCTGGTGTATCCCGAGGTCAACGATCAGGTCGTGGTGGCCTTCGCGGATGGCGACATGCGGCGCCCCCTCGTGCTCGGCGGCATCTACAGCGCCAAGGACCTCCCGGCTGGGGGTGACAAGGCGGTGAGCGGGGACGGTGCGGTCCAGGTCCGCTCGCTGACGTCCCGGCTCGGGCACACGCTGGAACTGCGCGACGGAGAGGCACCGGCCGAGCAGCACGTCCTGCTCGAACTCGCGGGCAAGGAGCACCGGCTGCGAGTCGGCAAGGATCGAGCGGAGTTCTCCGTGCCTGCGAACGTCCCGCTGAAGCTTGCCGCAGGGGACTCGTCCATCACCCTGGACGGCAATGGCACCATCACGCTGCAAGGCACCAAGATCGTGCTCAAGGGCACCAGCGAGGTGGGCGTGTCCGCCCCGACGGTCGCCGTGACCGCGACCGGCAAGGCCGAGGTGAGCTCCAGTGGACCGCTGACCCTCAAGGGCGCCACCGCGTCGGTCGAGGCCTCCGGCCCGACCAGCATCAAGGGAGCGATGGTGAACATCAACTGATGAGTGTTACTCCGTTCGGGAATCCCGCGGCCGACTTCGTCGGCAACGGCTTCGCCTGGCCGTTGCAGGTGGACCACACCGGTTCGTTGCGCCTCACCCAGGGCGTCACGGGGCTCGACGACGCCATCCGGGTCGTCCTGATGACCGCCCCCGGCGAGCGCCTGATGCGCCCGCAGTTCGGCTGCCGCATCTGGGAGCTGAGCTTCGAGCCGGTCACCGCCAACCTGCTGGGACTCATCTCCCAGGCCGTCCGGGATGCGCTAGCCCAGTGGGAGCCGCGCATCGAGGTCGAGGATGTGTCCCCCGTCCAGGACGAGGTCGACCCCGGCACCGTGCGGATCTCCATCGTCTACAAGGTGCGGGCCACGAACGACCGGCGCAACCTCGTCTATCCCTTCTACGTGATCCCCAGAGAGGGCTCCTGATGGCGCTCGAGCCGCCCAACCTGGACGACCGCCGGTTCCAGGACATCGTCGATGAGATGAAGCGGATGATCCCGCGCTTCACTCCGGAGTGGACCAACCACAATGTCGCCGACCCCGGGGTGGCGCTGATCGAGCTGTTCGCCTGGATGTCGGAGATGGTCCTGTATCGCGTGAACCAGGTTCCCGACCGCCTCTACACGCACTTCCTGAACCTTGTGGGCGTTCAGCCGTTCCCGCCGTCGGTGGCACGCACCCACCTGACCTTCTGGCTGTCGGCGCCTGCGGCTCAGGACATCGTGGTCCCGGAGGGCACGGAGGTGTCCACCGTTCCGGGGGTCGACGAGGAACCGGTCGTGTTCACCACGGAGCGCGCCGGAGTCGTGCGGCCGCCGGCACTGGTCGCGGCGCGCACCGGCCGGAGCGACGTGGCGCGGACCACGGACGTCTGGGAGGACCTGTCGCTTCCAGGGGCAATGGTCACCTGCTTCGGCTCTGCTCCGGTGGCGGCGGGCGATGAGTTCTATCTCGGTATGGACACGTCGCTGGCGGGTTACGGGGTCCGACTCGACATCGTGGCCCATGCGGAGGGCGTCGGGATCGATCCGGCCAGCCCTCCGGTCGCCTGGGAGGTCTGGACCGGGACGGCCTGGGTGCCCGCCAGCGTGCAGTCGGACTCCACCGGCGGTCTCAACAAGCAGGGTTCCGTGGTGCTGATGATGCCGCAGCAGCACGAGCAGCTGGTCCTCGACGGAGTGTCCGCCTACTGGCTGCGCCTGCGGCTCCTGCCGGTCATGCCCGGCCAGCCGACCTATCAGGCGTCCCCGCAGCTGTCCAGCGTCGCGGTGCGCGTGGTGGCCGTCACGGTCCCGGCCGAGCACGCCCGTCGCGTTCCGGGGGAGGCGGTGGGCCGCTCGGTGGGGGTCCCGGGGCAGGTGTTCCAGGTCAGCCACTCGCCGGTGGCGGCCCGGCGTCCCGAGGAGCAGGTGATCGTGACCGACCACACCGGTGACCACGTGTGGTCCGAGGTGGTGGACTTCGGCGAGTCGGGGCCAAGGGACCGCCACGTGGTGTGGGACTCGGTCACCGGCGAGCTGCGGTTCGGACCGCTCATCCGCCAGCCCGACGGCACCCGCCTGCAGTGCGGCGCCGTGCCGGCGGACGGTGCCCAGATCCGGGTGTCCGGGTACCGCACGGGTGCCGGAGCCGACGGCAATGTCGGGGCCCGAACCTTGACGGTGCTGCGATCGGCCATTCCGTTCGTCGCGCTGGTGAGCAATCTCGGCCCGGGGACCGGGGGAGTGGACGCCGAGACCCCGGACGAGGCGAAGATCCGCGGGCCGCTGACCTTGCGGACCGGGAACCGCGCCGTGACGGCCCGTGACTTCGAGCAGATCGCGTTGCAGTCCTCTGTCGAGGTGGCGCGCGCTCGCTGCCTCCCCGCGGACGGCAGCGGCAACGGGTCCGTGGTCGTCCTGGTGATCCCCCAGGTCCGCGGTCAGCTCACGGAGCATCGCATCGATGACTTCGGCCTGAGCTCCGGCCTCTGGCAGACGGTGGCCTCGGCCCTGGACAAGGCCCGCTTGGTCGGAGTGCGGGTGGAGGTCGGCACCCCGTTCTACCAGGGGGTCAGCGTGGCCGTGCTGTTGCGTGCGGCGGCGGGCCGGCCGATGGAGATGGTCCGCCAGCGCGTGATCGAGGCCATCAGCCGGTTCACGCACCCGCTGCACGGCGGGCATGACGGAGAGGGCTGGCCCTTCGGGATGTCCTTGAACGTGACCTCGGTGGCGCAGGTGATCGAGGGCGTCGATGGCGTGCTCGGCGTCGACGAGCTCCAGCTCTTCGAGTACGACCTGCGCACTCGGCAGCGCGTGGGGCAGGGCCGCGAGGCGATCGAGCTGCCCCCGCGTGCGGTGTTCCTCGCGGCCGACAACCGGGTCGTGGTGACGTGACCGCCGTGACCGCCCGCGCGCCCGCAGCCCGCCCGAACGACTGGCTGATCCGCCAGCTCCCGGCGGGCATGCTCGGCGAGGACTTCTTCGTGCGCTTCGTGTCGCTGTTTCAGGCCGAGGCCGACACGCTGTTGTCGCATGCGGACGCCTTGCCCTACCTCGCCGACTATCGCATGGCCCCCCTCGACATGGCCCGGTGGCTGGGATCGTGGATCGGAGCGACCGGGATCGATGCGTCGATGCCCGACGCGGTGCAACGGTCCTTGGTGGCGGCTGCTGCGAGGGTCCTGAACCGCCGCGGCACGACGTCGGGCCTGCGGACTCTGCTGGAGGCCTGGACCGGCGGCGACGTCCACATCGAGGAGAGCGGCGGGGTCGTGGCGCTCGGGGAGCCCGCTGCGGGGCCTGCCTGGGTCGTGGTCTGGGTGGCGACCTCGGGGCATCTGGAGCCCAGGGCACTCGCCGACCTGGTCCGCGACGAGATCCCGGCTCACCTGGCAGCCGAGTTCTGGATCGGCGAGGACCGCATGTGGACCTCAGGCGTCATGCCGGAACGCCTCTTCGACGAAGGCGGGGACGAATGACCAGGGGCGAGGGACTGCGGGGCGACACGGTGTCCTTGGCCTGCCCGGAATGCGGCACGGTCTCGACCGCGCATGTGGGACGACGACAGGCGAGCGACTTCTGCCCGGTCTGCGACTACCCGTTGTTCTGGGCGTCCGGGACGGTGGCCAAGGGTGTGCGGCCGAGTGCCGCCGACACGACCCGGCGGGCCCCCGGCCTCGCGGGGGCACGGGAGCTGGCCGCTGTCGCCTGCCCGGCGTGCGGGGAGTTGAACGAGCCCGGAGCGATCATCTGCTATCGCTGTGCGGCAGTGATGGAGGTGCCGGTTCCGCCGGTCCCGGCCCCGGTGCCGCTGCCGCAGCCCGTCGTCGTGGTCAAGGAAGTGGAGCCTTGCGGGCACCCGCCTATCTGGTGGGTCGTCGTGGCGACCGCGATGGTCAGCGTGGCGATGACCATCACGGTCATGACGATCCTCTGAGGTCCCGTTCCGCACCTGCTCCTGCGATCCGCTCGGGCCTGGACTGCGGCTCAGCCCGTGCTCGCGGTCATGGCTGCTCGGTGGGCGGTGCCGGGACCGTCTTGACGGCCGAGATCGAGTCGCCGTACTTGTTGCTGGTGTCATCGGTGTTCGTGTACACCGCTCGCACGTCGTTGCCCGCCGGGACCCCCGTGCAGGTGAGGGTGGCTCCGGTGGTGCAGCCGGTGACCGCGGTCCAGGAGCCGGTTCCGGTCCTGGTCTGCATGACGAAGGTGTAGTCGGACCCGGCAGTGATCGCTCCCGCCGGGCTCACGGTCGCTTTCACAGTTCCGGTGTCGGCGGCCGTGAGGGTGATCGTGGTGGCGATCGGATCGACCTGGAGGGAGAAGCCAGCGGACACGGAGTCCTGGAACGCGCTGTCCCCTCCCGTGTACTTCAGCTGCAGCGGGAGACTCCCCAGAGGCAGTCCTGCCGTGAAGTCGATGTGGCCTTCGCCGTGGGAATCCGGGGTCACGGACGGGCCCACCTGGGTCTGCTGCCCGGGCCCCCCTTGATACAGGGCGACCTCGCCTGCGTCGGCAGGGAGGGTGCCGGCCAGCACCTTGACGTTCACTCTCACCTGGCCGTCCACCAGCGCCGTCTCATCGTCCCAGCCGACGGCCGCCACCGTGGTGGTCCGCTGCTGCAGGGTCAAGGTGACCGCATGCGTCACCGAGCTCGCTGCGATGGTGCCGCCGGTGACCTGCACCGCCCAGGGGGTGGCGGTTCCGGCCACGGTCCAGGCCGTGTCGCCCGGTACGAACACCACGGTGTTCGCGCCGATCGGGACGGTGACGTCGGGCAGGGCGGGTTCCGACGCGGCCGAGATCGTGGCCCGCAGGGTCGTCGGCGCGGAGGACCAGGTTCCGCCGAGCGCACCGGTGAGCTGCACCCGGGTCTCACGGATGTCGAGGTTGATGATGTCGGTGCCGCCCGAGGCGACGTCGATCGGAGCCGAGGTGAACGTCCCCAGATGCCCGGTCGGTCCGTTGACCACGGCCTTCCATGTCCCGTAGGGGACGGCCTGAAAGACCGTGGTGTAGGTTCCTCCGGCCATGACTGCCGGCTGGGTCCCCAGATCGGCGGTCCCCGACCGCAAGGTGATCAGAGCGCCGGTGAGGTCGTAGCCGTTGACGGAGGTCAGATGCACGGTGACTTGCTTGGTGGCCTGCACGAGCAGGAAGTCGACCACCATGCTCTGCGCGATGCCGACCACGATCGACCGGGTCAGCGTCAACTCGGAGCCGGGGTCGCCAGGATCCACGAGGAAGGTGGCGGTCAAGGTGTAGGTTCCGGCAGCGACCGTGTCGAAGACGTACTGGCCGGTGGTGCTGGCGATCTTCTCCTGGGTGGATGCGGGGGCCGTGCTGGTGAGGGTGATCGTGGCGCCCCCAGCCGGCTGCTCGGTGGTGCCGATCTGGTAGGTGACCCTGCCCTGGACGGCTCCCCCCGGGCTGGTCAGCGGAAAGCTGATCGACGACGGCTGCCCGGACACGATGGTCACATTGGTGGCGAGTGGAGTGAACCCGCCCCCGGAGACGGTGAGCGTGTACGTCAGCGGCAGCAGATCGCTGAAGCAATAGCTGCCGTTCGCGGGCTGGCCGGCATCGCACGAGGTGCCGAGGATGTTCTTGTCGTGGCCGGAGATCCCATCGGAGTATTGCAGTCTCGCCGAGAGGCTGGAGGTCACAGGTTGCCCATCGGTGTCGAAGAACGTCACCTGCAGGCTTCCGGACTTGGGGCTCAGCGCCAGGGGGTCCAACGCGGTCTCCACCGGATACGTCGGATTCGACAGGGACACCGTATGGCTGCTCTCCCATCCCGAGGTGGTGGCCACGTATCCGGCTGCCGTCGCGGTGAACTGCCAGGATGCCGCCTTCAGGCCCTCGTGGTCCTTGGAGCCCGCCACCCGATAGGTGCCATCGCCCAGGGTCGTCGTGGTGAAGGTGTCGGTCGCGGTCGAGGGCAGCGTCCCCACGGCGGTCACGGTCGCACCGCTGAGCGTGGAGGTCCAGCCGTCGGCGTACTGCGCATGGACGACCCCGGTGACGGCACTCAAGGGAGTCATGACCACCTGGGTGGCGGCCGTGGGGGTGGTTCCCGCCGTCTGACCGGCAGTGAGGGTCAGCACCGCTGACGTCTCGGCGAAGCCGGCCACACGTGCCGTGACCGAGTACTGGCCGTTCGGCAGGCTTCCGAAGTCCACGTAGGCGCGATTCACCGAGGCCTCGATCGAACGGGTGGTGCCATCCTTCAGCTCGATCTCGATGGTGGGCGCGGTCACGGGCACATAGGTGGTGGGATCAGTCTTGGCCACCGTGAACACCCGGAGGTTGCCATACTTCGGCAAGGTGACGGTCAAAGTGGCGCCAGCCGCACCTATCGGGACGTC
>JAATES010000013.1 GCA_015655615.1 Actinomycetales bacterium | reverse complement strand
GGACGGGTCACCCGGACGGGCGGGGTCACGGTCGCCACGGTGAACCAGCAGGTGATCGAGGACGACCGGTCGACGGTGCGTGACCTCGTCGTCGGCGACGCGGCGACGCACGAATGGGCCGGCGATGCGACCGTCCGCCAGGTGCTGGCCGGTCTCGGTCTGGCGACCCTCGGGCTGGACTCGGTCTTCGGGCGGCTCCCGGGCGGTGAGCGGCGCCGGGTCGCCCTGGCCGCACTGCTGATCGGCGACGATGACGTGCTCATGCTCGACGAGCCCACCAACCACCTGGACGTGCAGGCCATCACCTGGCTGGCCGCGCACCTCCGCCGCCGGTGGTCCGCCACCACCGGCGGGCTCCTGGTGGTCACCCACGACAGGTGGTTCCTCGACGAGGTCGCCACCGCGACCTGGGAGGTCCACGACCGGATCGTCGAGCCGTTCGAGGGCGGCTATGCCGCCTACATCCTCCAGCGGGTCGAACGCGACCGGATGGCTGCCGCCAGTGAGGCCAAACGACAGAACCTGCTGCGCAAGGAGCTCGCCTGGCTGCGGCGCGGAGCCCCGGCTCGCACGTCCAAGCCCAAGTTCCGCATCGATGCGGCCACACAGCTCATCGAGAACGAACCACCGCCACGGGACTCCGTCCAGCTCGCCCAGATGGCCACGGCCCGGCTGGGCAAGGACGTGGTCGACCTCATCGACGTGTCAGTCAGCTACGACGACAACCAGGTGCTCCGTGACGTCACCTGGCTGATCGCCCCCGGCGAGCGCACCGGGATCCTGGGCGTCAACGGCGCAGGAAAGTCCACGCTGCTGGCTTTGGTCACCGGAACGCTGCAGCCCACCACCGGACGGGTCAAGCGGGGCAAGACCGTGAAGGTGGCCACGCTCACCCAGCAGCTCGACGAGCTCACCTCCATCGCCGGCGAACGCGTCACCGATGTGATCGCCCGGTATCGCACCACCTATGTCGCCGGCGGGAAGGAGATGACCCCGGGGCAGCTGCTGGAGCGACTCGGCTTCAGCAGCGCACAGCTGTCGACCCCCGTGCGCGACCTCTCCGGCGGCCAGCGCCGCCGGCTGCAGCTACTGCTGATCCTGCTCGACGAGCCCAATGTGCTGATCCTCGACGAGCCGTCCAACGACCTGGACACGGACATGCTGGCGGCGATGGAGGATCTGCTCGACTCCTGGCCGGGGACGCTGATCGTCGTCTCGCACGACCGTTACCTGATGGAGCGAGTCACGGATCAGCAATACGCGATCCTCGGCGGACGCCTGCGGCACGTCCCGGGCGGCGTCGAGGAGTACCTCACGCTGCAAGCGTCTGAGGCTGGCAGTGCCCCGGCCGGCGAGCCGTCGTCCCCAGCCCTGGCGGGTGCTGCCGGTGCTGGCGTTCCCACTCCGGCCGAGGCCCGTCAGACCCGCAAGGACCTGGCCGCCGCCGAGCGGCAGCTCGGCAAGCTGTCGGCGCAGATCGAGGCGCTGCACGCCGCGATGGCCGCACACGACCAGTCCGACTTCGTCGGTCTCGGCAGGCTCTCGGGTGACCTCCGAGCACTGACCTCCCGCGTGGACGAGGTCGAACAGCGCTGGCTGGAGCTCTCCAAGGCGGTCGAATAGCGAGACCGGCCCGCGACCGAGAAGGCGCCGTTCGCCGACCGCTAGGCTGTCAAGGTGAGCAACCTTCCTGCAGCGCCCAGTGTCCAGCCCTCCCCCCAGGTCGTGAAGGCCGCAGTGTCGGACGTCGTCGGAATCGCCCTGTTCTCCCTGCTGGCGTTCCTGGCCCACGGCGGCAACTCGAACCTGCTGGCGATCTTCGGCATCTACCTGATCGGTGCGATCGCAGGGTGGCTCACCACTCGGGCCTGGCGCTCCCCCGCCGCCGTGCGGCCCACCGGCCTCGGCATCTGGATCGTCACGGTCGTGATCGGCCAAGTCCTGTGGAGCTTCACTCACGGGGGCCGGATTCCTGTGGTGATGATCCTGATCTCCTTGGTGATCCTCGGTGCGATCCTCCTCGGCTGGCGCGCCTTGGCCAATGCCGCCGCGCGCTCCAAGTAGCCGCGCCGCACGTTCCCACTGACTGCGCCGCACGGCGGTCAGGACCGCTCGGTTATCAGACCCGCAGCGCAGCTGTGATCGCGGGCACCAGGGCACGGAACGCCTGGCCCCGGTGACTGATCGCGTTCTTCTCGTCCGCCGACAGCTCGGCACAGGATCGGTCGAACCCGTCTGGCACCACGATGGGGTCGTACCCGAACCCGCCCTGGCCCCGTCGCGCACGCAACAAGGTTCCCGGCAATGAGGCCACCTCGACTGTCTCCCGTCCGTCCGGGGTGACCAGCGCGGCGGCACAGACGAACTGTGCTCCGCGATGCGGGTCCGGCACGTCGGACAGCTGCGCCAGCAGCAGGTCGAGGTTGGCGGCATCGTCGCCGTGCCTGCCGCACCACCGGGCAGAGAAGATGCCCGGTGCCCCGCCGAGCACATCGACGCTCAGACCGGAATCGTCGGCGATGGCCGGTCGTCCGGTGGCGCACGACAGTGCACGGGCCTTAAGGAGCGCATTCTCCGCGAAGGTCACGCCGTCCTCGACCGGCTCCGGGGCGTTGAGCTCCTGCGCTCCGACGACCGACTCGGGGTCCAGCCCGGCGACTCCCCCCGGTCCGCACAGGATGTCGCGCAGTTCCTCCAGCTTGTGCGCGTTGTGCGTCGCCAGCAGCAGCCGTGCCCCGGCAGGGATCGCGGCAGCGCTCATGCGCGTGCCTCCACGTCTACGGAGAGCGCCGCCTGCTGGACGGCGGCCAGCCGGCTGGTCCCGTCGACCGCGAGGTCCAGCAGCACATTGAGCTCAGCGCGCGAGAACGGAGCGTGCTCGGCCGTTCCCTGGACCTCGACGAATGCTCCGGAGCCCGTCATCACCACGTTCATGTCCGTCTCGGCACGGACGTCCTCCACATACGGTAGGTCGAGCATGGGGACGCCATCGATGATCCCCACGCTGACCGCGGAGACCGAGTCCGTCAGCACCCGGGCGTCAGCGGCCACCAGACCGTTCCGGCGCGCCCATTCTACCGCGTCAGCGAGCGCCACGTAGGCGCCCGTGATCGCCGCTGTGCGGGTCCCGCCGTCGGCCCGTATCACATCGCAGTCGAGGACGATCGTGTTCTCGCCCAGAGCGGAGGTGCTGATCACCGCGCGCAACGACCGCCCGATCAGTCGCGAGATCTCGTGGGTGCGTCCGCCGATGCGACCCTTGACGGACTCCCTGTCACTGCGTGAATTCGTCGACCGGGGCAGCATCGCGTACTCGGCGGTGACCCAGCCCTCACCGGAGCCCTTGCGCCAGCGCGGAACGCCTGCGGTGAAGGAGGCCACGCAGAGCACCCGCGTCCGCCCGAACTCCACCAGGGCGCTGCCCTCCCCAGCGTCATGCCAGTCCCGGGTGATGGTGACGGGTCGCAGTTCGGACGGTGTGCGGCCGTCCGCGCGCCGGTGGACAGGGTCAGCGGTCAAGGTTGTCATCCCACCAGACTACCGATCCGACTGCGGGCTAGAACGCGACGACCTGGCCCGCCTCGACCTCCGCCACCGGTCCGCCGAACACTGCGCGGGCCTCCCGGACAGCGATACCGCGGTCGTTCCAAGGCGGTATGTGAGTGAGCAGCAGCCGAGCCACACCGGCGTCGCGCGCCACCGTCCCGGCCCGCATTCCGGTCAGGTGCAGGCCTTCGATGCCATCGTCACGGCCCTCCACGAACGCTGCTTCGCACAGCAGCACGTCCGCATCCGCTGCCGCCTGTCGCAGCCCCGCACACAGGTCCGTGTCGCCGCTGTAGGTCAGGACGACTGCGCGGGTCGGGCCCGCTTCGCTCGGCCCGGAGATCCTCATCGCATATGCCGGCACCGGGTGATTCACCTGAAACGGCTCGATGCGCAGCGGCCCGATCACCACGGGAGTGCCGGGCGACCATGTTGCGAAGGCGAAGGTTCCGCTGAGCTCTCGCGCACTGTCGCTCGCACCCATCGCGACCGTCCGGTCACAGGTGCCCGCGGGTCCCCAGACCGCCAACGGTGCCTGCGTAGTGTGCACCCCTCCCGAGCGGGAAGGGTGATAACGCCGGTAGACGTACAGTCCTGTGATGTCCGCGACATGATCGGGGTGCAGGTGCGAGAGCAACACGGCATCGAGGTCGAAGGGGTCGACCACCGCCTGCAACGGGCCGAAGGCCCCTGAGCCGAGGTCCAGCACGACGTTCCAGGTGCGACCCTCGCCGTCGTCGGCCTGCACCAGATAGCAGGACGCGGCGGAACGCGGTCCGGCGAAGGACCCGGAGCAGCCGACCACGGTGACCCTCATACCCGGGCTCCCCGCAGTCCACCGCTTTCGACCTGATCCACCTCGGGACCCAGAAATCGCCGTGCAAGGCGCTGGAAGTGGTCGTTGTCCCCGGTGGAGACGAATCGGTGCCGCGGCGCGCCTGCGTCGGCGGCGCGCAGCAGGTCGTGGGCGACCAGGGTGCGGTAGACGTCGCGAGCGGTCTCATCCGCGCTCGAGACCAGAGTGACACCATCGCCCATCACGTACGAGATGGCCCCAGCGAGCAGCGGGTAGTGCGTGCACCCCAGAATGAGGGTGTCGACCTCCTCGGCGCGCAAGGGATCCAGGTACCGGTGGGCGGCTTCGAGGACCGCAGGCCCCGTGGTCACCCCGGCCTCGACCAGTTCCACGAAATCCGGGCAGGCCTGGGAGAACAGCTGAACCTCCGAGGCGACGGCGAGGGCGTCGCCGTAGGCGCGCGAGTCGATGGTCGCCTGCGTTCCGATCACGCCGATGCGACCCGTCCGGCTGGCTGCCACGGCGCGCCGGGCTGCGGGCAGGATCACCTCGACCACCGGAACTCCGCGCTGGACGGTGTATCGCTCGCGCGCATCGCGCAGCACCGCGGCCGAGGCGCTGTTGCAGGCGATCACCAGCACCTTCACACCCTGGTCGACCAGCCGGTCCATGACGTCCAGGGCCAGTCTGCGCACGGTTGCCAACGGCAGCGGACCGTAGGGAGCGTTGCGGGTGTCACCGATGTAGAGGATGGACTCATGCGGCAGCAGGTCGAGCACTGATCGTGCGACCGTGAGGCCACCCACCCCCGAGTCGAAGATCCCGATGGGTGCGTCATTCACAGTTCCGAGACTACCCGGTGCCGCGCCGCTTTCCGGTGACCTCGGTCGGAAGCCCCTGCAGCATGCAGTCCACCAGGGATTCCTGGAGCAATCCGAGGATCGCGAAGACCGCCGAGATCAGATCCCGCACGGCATCGGCCTCGTCACGGTCCAGACCCTGGCGGTCATCGGGCTGGGCATCCGGGCCGTCAGCGGGTTCGAGCATACGAGCGTAAACCTCTTCGGCGGCGCTCTCATCGGTGATCTCAAGCCGGTCGGCGAGCACCAGGCGCATATCCGTCATCGCACCGGACATCGGCTCGGCCTGCTGCGGGATCACCACGAGCGGCAGGTGCTCGCTGGAATCCGCCTGCTGATCCGCATCCAGCAGCAGGCGGGCCCAGGTCCGCAACCGCTCCGACTTGCGGCGCCGTAGATCGCTCTCGGTGAACCGGCGGAATTCCTCGGCCACCTCGTCGTCGGGCGAGGCGTCGGGCAACAGCCGCAGCATGGCGGAGTCCGTGGGCCGCAGCGCCGGCTGCGAGATCCCGGCCAGCAGCCCGTCGAAGAACTCGTCATCATGATCGGAGGCCTCGGGGACGTCGCTGAGCATCTCCAGCACGTCCCCGGCGAGTTGCGCCAGGATCAACCGTTCAGGATGGGTCAGCAGAGCCACGTAACCGGTTTGCTCGATCCGGAAGCCCCGAGCCATCAGGAGTCCTCACTGCGCAGCGTGGCCTGCAGCCCGAACTCATGCATGGCCCGCACATCCATCTCGATGGCCTCGCGCGCCCCGGCGGAGACCACCGCCTGGCCCTCATGGTGGACCTGGTTCATCAGCGCGTTGGCCTTGTCCCGCGAATAGCCGAAATAGCTGCGGAAGACGTACTCGACGTAGCTCATCAGATTGACCGGGTCGTTCCAGACGACGGCCTGCCACCGGGGCGCCTGCGCGCTGCGTCCCTGCACGTGGGCCTCCGCCGAGGTCAACGTGCCGCCCGCGGGCTCACTGCCCGGAGCCCCCTGACCATGGACCAGCCGGGGCATCGCGTGACATTTCACCCCCCCACTGTAAGCGCCGAGTGTGCCACCTGCCTTAGCGTGGAGGAATGACCTCTCATGCGAGCTCGGCCCTGTTGACGGACATGTATGAACTCACCATGCTGCAAGCCGCCTTGGCCGACGGCACGGCGTACCGCCGCTGCGTCTTCGAGGTGTTCACGCGACGTCTTCCGTCGTGGCGGCGATATGGGGTCCTCGCCGGGACGGGACGGGTTCTCGAGATGCTTGAGTCGTTCCGTTTCGGTCCGCGTGAGCTGGAGTTCCTGGCGCGACGCCGCATCGTCGATGACCGCACCCTCGACTACCTGGCAGGCTATCGCTTCACCGGCGACATCCACGGCTACGGCGAGGGCGAGACCTATTTTCCGGGATCACCGGTGATGACGGTCGAGGGGACCTTCGCCGAAGCGGTCCTGCTGGAGACCCTGCTGCTGTCGATCCTCAACTATGACTCGGCGGTGGCCGCAGCCGCCTCCCGCATGACCACGGCTGCCGCAGGTCGGCCCTGTCTGGACATGGGAGCCCGGCGAGCCAACGAGGGTGCCGCGGTGGCCGCCGCCCGGGCCGCCGTGGTGGGAGGTTTCGCCGGGACCTCCAACCTCGAGGCAGGCCTGCGCTGGGATATCGACACCATCGGTACCGCGGCTCACGCCTTCACGCTGGTTCACGATGACGAGGAGTCCGCCTTCGCCTCCCAGGTGGCCTCACTGGGCAGTGACACCACGCTGCTCGTGGACACCTACGGTGTCCGTGAAGGCGTTGCCGCTGCCGTCAGGACCGGGGGCACCGGTCTGGGCGCGGTCCGACTCGACTCGGGTGATCTGGCAGCCCTCGCAGTGGATGTCCGGGCACAGCTGGACGCCCTGGGGGCGACGGCAACGCACATCACGGTGACCTCGGACCTGGACGAGTACGCCATCGCGGCACTGGCGGCGGCTCCCGTCGACTCCTACGGGGTGGGGACCCGGCTGGTCACCGGCTCGGGGGCGCCGACGTCATCCATGGTTTACAAGCTCGTCGCTCGCGAAGGGCGGTCAGGTGACCTCGAGCCGGTGGCCAAGGCGTCCCCGGGCAAGGCAAGCGTGGGCGGGAGAAAGACGGCCGTGCGCCAGTTGGGACACGACGGCCATGCCACTGCCGAGGTGCTGCTTCACGGGACCGCGGCTGCGGTGAGGCGATGGGTGGAGTCGACCGGGAAAGACGATGCCGCGCCGGTCGCGGATCGATGCCCGGTGCGACCCCTGCAAGTGCCACTGATTCTTGCCGGGGTGGTGCAGCCCGGGCATACCGGCTCCGCAGGTCTTCACGCCGCTGCGGCACGCCACCTGGCGTCGGTCGCACAGCTTCCCCGTGCCGGCCGCCGGCTCTCGAGCGGCGAGCCCGTGATTCCCACCCGGTCGCTCACGGTGGCACCCTAGCCCGAGCTCCCCAGGTGGGCCAACGTGATCTCCGGCCCGCATTCGGCGAGTTCCGCGACGTATTCGGCTTCTGCACCCTCATCGGTGATGATGCGGTCGACGGCGTCGAGTCCGGCAATCCTGGCGAACTCCTCACGTTTCAGCTTGGAGTGGTCTGCCAGCACGATCGAGCGTCGCGAGGCTCCGATCAGGGCCTCCTTGACTGCGGCCTCGGCCGCGTTGTGCGTGGTCAGCCCATGACGCCGGTTCACACCGTCGACGCTGAGGAAGACAGCGTCCAAGGTCACCCGCGAGACGGCATCCAGCGCCCATGGCCCGATCGCGGCACGGGAGTTCTCCAGCACCTCTCCCCCCACCATGTACACCTTCATCCGCGAGTTGCCTGCCAGGATTCCGGCGACAATCACGGAATAGGTGACCACTGTGAGACGACGATCCGAGGGGATCAGCTGCGCCAGCCGGATCGTGGTGGTCCCGGCATCGATGCCGATGGTCGAGTCATCCTCGATGAGCTTGAGTGCCTCAGCCGCAATAGCGCTCTTCTCGGCATCGTAGAGTCCCTTGCGAGCCGTTACCGGTGTCGAGTAGGACAGCCGCTCGACCCGCACGGCTCCCCCGTGCGTCCGGCGTAGCAGACCGCGATGCTCCAGCTCGCTGAGGTCTCTGCGCACCGTCTCCGGAGTCACGCTCATCCGCTGCGCAACATCCTGCACGGCGATCCGCCCCTCGTCTCGAAGCGCCGCCAGGATCTCCCGGTGACGTTCGGCTGCGAACATGCCCCACCCCTTCTCTCACGGGCAAATGCCCGTTTGTATTTTTTTCTGTCCGAATCGCTTTACTTCTGTCTGACCCTATCGTAGACTGATCGTGCGCCATCAACGAAGAGTGCGCCACGGTCGAGAGGTCTCCGTCGAGCATCGCTGCTCACGCCCCATCGCCGATCACCGCGCACATTGCCATGATCGAGTGTCGAAGAGGAAGTTCTCGAATGAAGCGTGCAGTGTACCACGGCATCGAAGACGTTCGGATCGAGGAAGCCGCGATCCCCGAGCCCGGCCCCGGTGAGATCGTCGTGCAGAACAAGGTCACTCTCACCTGCGGAACCGACGTGAAGATGTTCCTGCGAGGGTACCGATACGACCCGCCGCATCTGATCGGGCATGAGGCATCGGGCGTGGTCCACGCCATCGGCGAAGGCGTGACCGCCTTCGCGATCGGCGACCGCGTGGTGGCCCACAACACCGCGCCCTGCCACAGGTGCTACTACTGCAAGAAGGGCAACCAGTCCATGTGTGTGGACCTGCCCTCGAACCTCGGCGCCTACGCCGAGTACCAGCTCATCCCCGCCCGGATCGTCAATGAGACGACCTTCCTGCTCCAGGACACCATGGACTACGAGCAGGCGGCCCTGACCGAGCCCCTCGCCTGCGCGGTCTACGGCACCGCCGAGGTCCCCATCGAGATCGGCGACACCGTGGTCGTCAACGGATGCGGACCCATCGGCCTGATGTTCGTCCGGCTGGCCCACCTGCGCGGCGCACGCGTCATCGCCACGGATGTGAACACCAAGCGCCTGGCCCTGGCCACCAAGCTCGGGGCGCAGCACACCGTGGCGATCACCCCCGAGACCGACCAGGTGGCAGCGGTCCGTGCGCTGACGGAGGACGGCCGCGGCGTCGACATCGCGATCGAAGCGACCGGCCTCCCCCACGTCTGGCTCCTGGCATTCGACATGGTCTGCCCGGGGGGGACCGTGCTGTTCTTCGGCGGCACCAAGAAGGGCACCACCGTCGAGTTCGACTGCACCCGGTTCCACTACGACCAGATCACCACCAAGGGCGTGTTCCACACCACGCCCATCCACGTGCGCGCCGCGTTCGAGTTGCTCGCGATGAACGCCATCCGCCACGAGGACTTCGTCCAGAACTCCTATGGGCTGGACGACGTGACGACCGCCCTCCGGGAGCACGCCCGGGGCGACGTCATCAAGAACTGCATCCGATACGCCTGAGGAGATCCTGGACATGTCCGCATCGCTGCTCACCGAGGACTGCGTGCGGGTCGGGGTCCACGCCACCGACCGCACCGACCTGCTGGCCCGGCTCTCCGCCGACCTCATCGCGGCCGGCATTGCCCGCCCCACGTTCACGCAGGCGCTCCTGGACCGTGAGGCGCGGTATCCCACCGGACTGCCGACCAGAGCCATCGCCGTAGCGATCCCCCACTGCGACGTCGAACACGTCATCCGATCGGCGATCAGCGTCACCCGGCTCGCCGAGCCGATTCCCTTCCATGAGATGGGAGCGAACGACCGGACGGTCCAGGTCTCGCTCGTCATCGTCATGGCATTGTCCGACAAGACCTCGCAACTGACGACCCTGCAAAGTCTCATCGGGATGCTCTCCGACGAGGCCCGGCTGAACGACATGAAGAACGCACCCGACGCACACCATCTGTTCTCCATCATCAACGAGCAGATCTCATCACCACTCGCGGCCAGACCCTGAGCGCGAGCGCCATCAAGCAAAGGAGCTCACCTGTGAAGACCATCATCGTGGCGTGCGGGGGCGGGATCGCCACATCCCAGACGGTTGCCGTCAAGCTCACCACCTTGCTGGACGACCGCGGGCTCCTGAGTGAGGTGAACATCGAGGCGATCAACATCAACTCGATCCCCACCTACCTCACGTCCGCAGACGTCTATGTCTCGATCGCCCAGCACGGAGAAGAGGTCTATGACATCCCGACCTTCAACGGTGTCTCCTTCCTGACCGGAATCGGAGCCTCGGAGGAGTTCGAGAAGATCCTCACCGCCTTGCACCTCAACTGAAGATTCGCACCGCAGTGATCTGCGATCACGCACCGTCGCGCTATCGCCGTGGTAGTCCGCGCCCTCAGCCCGGCGCCGGCGAACCGCATGCCGCACTCCTCCTCCCGAAAGGTGGTCCGAGATGGACCTTCTGAAGACGATATTCCAAGGACTGATCGACCTCGGACCGTCGGTGTTCCTCGCGATCATCCTGTCCGTCATCGGCATCGCCTTCCGCATGAAGCCGACACGCGCCATTTCGGCCGGCCTGACCCTCGGCGTAGCACTGGCGGGCATCAGCCTGGTCGTCGACTACATGGTCACCAACGTCGGTGCCGCCGCGGAGGCCTTCGTCGACAACACCGGGGTCAGCCTGACCGCCCTCGACATGGGCTGGCCGCCCGCCCTCGGGCTCGCCTGGGGGTGGCAGTTCGCGTTCCTGATGTTCCCCATCCAGATCGTCGTCAACCTGGTGATGCTGACATTCCGCTGGACCTCCTGCCTGAATGTCGACATGTGGAACGTCGGCAACAAGGTGCTCACTGCCTTCCTGGTCTACTACGTCTCCGGCATCGTCTGGCTGGGGTTCGCTGTGGCCACACTGCAGGCGATCTTCGAGCTGAAGAACGCGGATGCCACCCGGTACCGGCTGCAGAAGCTCACCGGGATCCCCGGGGTCTCGATGCCGCATCCCATGTTCCTCTCTGGCATCTGGCTCTATCCGCTGGTCAAGCTCCTGGACAAGATCATTCCGGCGACCTGGAACGTGGATGCGCAGAAGCTGCGCAGCAAGATCGGGATCTTCGCCGAGAACCACGTCATGGGATTCATCATCGGCTGCCTCATCGGCGCCGTCGGTGGCTACGGTCTCAGCGCCACATTGACCCTAGGCATCCAGGCAGCGACCGCACTCACCTTGTTCCCGCTGGTCGCCAAACTGTTCACGACCGCCCTGACCCCGGTCAGCGAGGCGGCAACGAACTTCACCAAGAAGCGCTTCCACGATCGCGAGTTCACCATCGGCCTGGACTGGCCGGTGATGGCCGGACGGTCAGAGCACTGGCTCGTGATGATCCTGACCATCCCCGTCCTGATGCTCTACGCGATGATCCTGCCGGGCAACACCGTGCTTCCGTTCGGAGGCTTGATGAACATCTGCCTGGTGGTGCCATTGTTCTACCTCACGATGGGCAACTTCGTGAAGATGCTGATCGGCACGATCGTCGGCATCCCGATGCAGCTGTATGTCGCCACGTACTTTGCGCCGTACTTCACGTCTTTGGCGAAGTCGAGCGGTGACGTCAGCACTCCCGAGGGTCAGATGCTCGCCTGGTTCGGCATGGACATCTCCGAGTTGCGGTACATCGCGGCCGAGGCCGTCCAGCTCACCCCGGTCGGCATCGTGCTGGCGCTGGCCACCATAGGCCTGGGCTTCTACTACTTCCGCGGCATCGCACGAGACGACCAGCGGATCCGTGGAGAACTGGAGGGTTCCCATGTCCCCGCATGACCACCGAGGCTCCCGGACCTGGGTGCGGGTGGCGTACTGCCTGGCAGTCGTCCTGGCCGCGGTCTTCCTGGTGATCAGCATCATCAGCTGGAACGTGCCGCTGGCCCTCTGTTCCCTGGTGCTGTCACTCATCCTGACCCGCAACGCCGACCTAATCGGCACCAGGCAGCCACCCGCGCCCGTGACGCACACACCTCCCCCACCCTCATCGCACTGAGCCGAGTCCCTGCTCGACCCTCGTACCGCTTTCGCACCAGGAGGACCCCACAGCATGACTGACACAGATTCCGAGCATCGCGTGCTCGCCCCGCTGCTGGACGTCTGCGCCGACATCTATCGTCGCGGATGGGCCGAGAACCATGCCGGCAACCTGAGCTATCGCCTGAGCGATGCCGAGCTGGACGAGTTCCCCTTGGACGGTTCCGGCCCCGTCCTCCCCCTCGAGGAGCCCTTTCCAGAGCTGGCCGGGAACTCCTACCTGGTCACAGCGGCCGGCAGTCCCTTCCGATTGCTCATCAAGGACCCCCGCACCCACTGTGGGATCGTTCGCGTCGGCGAGGACGGAGCCTCACTCGCGGTGCTGTGGGGGTTCGCCGGCGGACGGCGTCCGACCAGCGAGCTCCCTGCCCACCTGAGAGGCCATATCGCGCAAGCCGCGCAGGACGGCGAGCACACCGTGGTGTTGCACTGCCATCCCACCTATGTCGTGGCGATGACGCATGTGCATCCACTGGACGAGGTGGCGCTAACCCGCGCGTTGTGGGCGACGAACTCCGAGAGCATCCTGGCCCTGCCCCGAGGCGTCGGGCTCCTTCCCTGGATGGTGTGCGGAACCGACACCATCGGAATTGAATCGGCTGACAAGCTTCGAGAATTCGGAGTCGTCATCTGGGCGCATCATGGTGTCCTAGCCTCCGGCGCGTCCGGTCAGGCGGTCCTCGGCACCGTCGAAAGCCTGGAGAAGTCCGCCCAGACCTGGCTGCTGACCCGCGGTGAGGGACAACAAGAGATCACGGTGCCACAGCTGCGAGATCTGGCCACAGCATTCGGCATCGAATCTCCCGCAGGCTTTCTCGACTGACCCACCCGGACTGATCCATCGAGGAGACGGACATGACAACGAGTTTCTTGGACGCCACGGGTTCCGCACTGCGCAGTGCGCTCCACGGTCTGGCCTCCCAGGCATCGGAGCAAGTCGGAGTCCAACGGGAGCCCCTCCATGTCTGGGCACTGGCTCCCTGTCCGCAACGCCGGGTGGCACTGGTCAGTGGCGGAGGATCGGGTCACGAGCCCCTTCACGCCGGGTTCGTCGGGTTCGGTGGCCTGGATGCTGCCTGCCCGGGCGAGGTCTTCACCTCTCCCCACAGTGGGCAGATCTACGCCGCGAGCAAGCATGTGGCCCGGCGAGGCGGCGTCCTTCACGTGGTCAAGAACTACACCGGGGATCGGCTCAACTTCGCGATTGCCGCGGAACGCCTGCGCGCCGAGGGGATACCGGTCGCCGAGGTCATCGTCGACGACGACCTCGGCTCAGAGGGCCACCCGGCCGGCAGGCGCGGCACTGCGGCCACCATGATCGTCGAGAAGGTCCTAGGGGCGGCCGCAGACACCGGTATCGCCCTGGACGACCTAGCCGCCCTGGGCACTCGCATCGTGGCGAACTCGCGCAGCATCGCGGTAGCGCATGGAGCACACACCCCGCCGGGTGCCACTCGAGCCGCGCGGGAACTGGACCCTTGCACCCTGGAATACGGCGTGGGCATCCACGGGGAGCCGGCGGTCGAGACGATCGACCAACCGCCACTGTCGGTCCTGGCGGACCGGATGGTCTCGGAGATCCGGTCCGCCCTGCCCGCGACGACGGAGCGGGTCATCGTGCTCGTCAACGGACTCGGCGGAATCGGCGAGCTCGAACTGCTTGCAGCACTGGACGCCGTGCTCGACTCCGTCCACCGCAAAGGCCTCCGAGCCGAGAGCGCCTTGAGCGGCACGTATGTCTCGGCGCTAGACATGCCGGGCTTTTCGGTCACCTTGACCACGGTGGACGACGATTGGCTGCCCTACTGGTACGGACCACACGCCACCGTCTTCCTGCCCCGTCCCACCGCACTCGGCAAGCTCGTGGACATCGTCCCAGCGCAGAAGCCTCCTACCGGCCGGGAGCCCTCCCCCTGGCTCCGCTCCGTCACCGGATTCATCGTCTCGCTAACTCCCTGGCTCAACGCCCTGGACCAGCGTGCCGGAGACGGCGACATCGGTACCAACCTGGACCGGGCGATGCAATCAGCGCTGTTGCGCTCGACTGGCACGCAGGCCACCCTCACCGACGACCTCGAGGCAATGGCCTCCGGCTTCCTCGACGACGTGGGGGGCTCGAGCGGACCGCTCTTCGGACTGCTGTTCCAGCAACTCGCCATCGCAGCCGCGTCGGCCACGCCGCCGGATCTGGCGACGGCACTGGCTCAGGGGTTGCGGCTTGGCGAGGACGCGATCACCCGGGCAGGCCAGGCACAGCCAGGTGACCGGACCTTGATCGACGCTCTCCATCCTGCCGGCCGGCTCCCCGGTGGCGGGGACCGTTCCCCACTGGATGCCGAGGCCATCGATGCCGCACTCGACGGGGCGCGGCGCACGGCAGGCATGGCAGGCAAGCGCGGGCGTGCTGGCTATCTGGGCGAACGTGCCGTGGGTACGCCGGATCCTGGCGCAGTCGCCGTCGCGGCGATCCTGGTCGCACTGCTGGAGGCGGTCAGCGGCACGCCGCAGGCCGCCGCACGAGAGCAGGTCCGGGAGCTGGCGAACCGATGAGACGACAACTCTGCGGAATGGGCGTCAGCGATGGCACAGTGGTGGGCACGGTGGCCTGGTTCACCGCCTCGCCAGCCGAACCGTCCCCAGCGCCACGTCCGGCAAGCACCAGCGCCTCCCATGAGAAAGCCCGGTTCCAGGCCGCCCGGGAACACGTTCGGGACCGCCTGCAATCACTCGCCGCCACGATCACGGGTGAGGCGCGCGACATCCTCGAGGCCACGGGACTGATGGCGACCGATCCCGCGCTCGCCACCGCGGTCGAGCGGCGGATCGACCAGGGAGCCTCCGCCGAACGAGCAACGTGGGACGCCGGGCAGGACATCGCCGCACAGTTCGAGCACCTGGGCGGCTATCTGGCCGATCGGGCACCGGACGTCAGGGACGTGCGCAACCGCATCCTCGGAGAACTCGCGGGAACCCCGGCGCCAGGGCTGCCGCAGCCCGGTCATCCGTTCGTCCTGGTCGCACTCGATCTAGCACCGGCAGACACCGCAACACTGGACCCGGCCGTCATCCTCGCCATCGTCACGGAGGATGGCGGCGCGCAGTCACATACGGCGATCCTGGCCCGGTCGCTGGGCATCCCTGCGGTCGTCGGCCTGGAGTCCATCTCCGAGATCGCCGATGGCCAGGAGGTCCTCGTCGATGGGGCCGGCGGGACCGTCGTCGTCAACCCGGCAGCGGCAGATCACCGGATGGCACTGTCATGGGCGGAGGAGCAGAGTCGCCGCGTGCCCTACACCGGCGTGGCCACGTTCCGGTCAGGACAGCCGGTGACCCTGCTTGCGAATGTCGGCGGCCCGCAAGAAGCCATCGCCGCCGCACGCCTCGGAGCCACCGGCGTCGGACTGTTCCGCACCGAGTTCTGCTTCCTGGGCAGCACCCATGAGTCCTCTGTCGATCAGCAGCGCAGGCTCTACCGCAAGGTCCTAGAGCAGTTCGCTGGCGGTCGGGTCACCGTCCGCACGCTCGATGCCGGCGCCGACAAGCCGCTGGCCTTCCTCACTGGCACCGATGAGGCCAACCCGGCCCTCGGCGTACGAGGATTTCGCACATCGGTCCACCATGAAGATGTGCTCCGTCGGCAGCTGGATGCAATAGTGGCCGCGGGCGAAGGGCTGGACCTCGAGCTCGGGGTGATGGCACCCATGGTCGCCACCGTGGCCGAGGCCCGGCGCTTCGCCAGCCTCTGCCGGGAGGCAGGAGTGACCCGCACCGGGATCATGATCGAGATCCCCAGCGCTGCCCTGTCGGCTGAACCGATTCTGCATGAGGTCGACTTCGTCAGCCTGGGTACCAACGACCTGGCCCAGTACACGATGGCCGCGGACCGCGAACTCGCGGCGCTGAACCACCTCACCGACCCGTGGCAGCCTCCCCTGCTGCGTCTGGTGAAGCTCGTGGCCGAAGCTGGGGCCCGGGCACGCGCCGACGGCAGACCGGGTCAGGTTGGAGTCTGCGGCGAGGCCGCTGCCGATCCCGCACTCGCCGTCGTGCTCCTGGGTCTCGGTGTCACCAGCTTGTCGATGACCGCCCGGGCGCTTGCCCCCGTGTCTGCAGCGGTCTCCTCCGTGGCCCTCGCAGATGCGCACCGGCTGGCGAACGAGGTCCTCGCGGCAGAGGATGCCAGCACCGCACGAGAAACGGTCAGCAGGTTCCTCGCGCCGCGGTCAGGCCAGGATGACCGCCCTCCCGACGCTCCGGCCCAACCTCACTGATACCGCCCCACTGCCCTCTCCTCCCCTCCGCCCCGACAGGTGGCGGCACACAGCAAGGAGTTCGTCAATGCCCACCACCACTGCCCGCGTGGCAAGCGCCGCAGGTCTCCATGCGCGCCCTGCATCGGTCTTCGTGTCCACTGCGAGTACCTTCGACGCGATCATCACCATCGCCTTGGGCGACGGACCCGCAGTCGATGCCAAGAGCATCCTGCAGGTGATGGGCCTGGGAGCCGGACAGGGTGCGACCGTGCGCATCACCGCCACGGGCGCAGATGCCGAAGCAGCCCTCGCCTCCCTGGCGGAGGTCGTCCAGTCCGATCTGGACGCCTAGTTCGGCTCGCGCACAGGGCGCTACCGCTTCCCCACGAACCAGCCGCGCAGAATCTCGACGCGCTTCTCCAGCTGTGCCACCGTGGCCTGCGGCACCTCGGGCCCGCCGCTACGAGCTCGCAGGGCAGTGTGCACGGTCCCGTGGGGCTGCCCGGATCGCCGCGCCCAGGCACCGACGAGCTGGGAGAGCTCTTTGCGGAGCTCCACCGCACGGCGGTGCTCGGAGGCAGTGCGTTCCGCCTCCGCAGCGTGCTGTCCGGCCGTGGCCTTTCCCCTG
>JAATES010000034.1 GCA_015655615.1 Actinomycetales bacterium | reverse complement strand
GACGTGCCGGCCTTGGCGCTCGCGGGATGCGATGGCTATGCCGTCCTGTCCGAGGACCTTGCCGCGGCCTCACCGCAACGCCCTGTTCAGCTGCCGGTGGTCCTCGATGTCTGGGCCACTGGAAGCGAGCCGATGCGCCTGGTGCCGGGGCAGTGCATCAGGGTCAGCACAGGGGCACTGGTGCCCGATGGCGCGGATGCTGTGGTGCCGATCGAGTATTCGGACCGTGGCGACGTGCACGTCAGGATCGCGTACCAGCCCCGGCAGGGCGACCACATCGTTGCGCGCGGTGCCGCTGCGCGTGGCGGCGCGGTCGCGATCGAGGCCGGCACACGGCTGGGTGCTCGGCAGATCGCGTTGGCCGCGAGCCTGGGCTACGCCCGCGTGCCTGTGCACCCCAAGCCGCGGGTGGTCATCATGACCGTGGGCGATGAGCTGGTGGCGGCGACTCGTGCGCGGCGGCCCTCGGGCGACGGAGGGCACCGCATCTACGACGCCAACGGCCCGGCCCTGCGGGTCGCAGTCCAGGACGCCGGTGCGATAGCGATCCAGGTCGGGCCCATCAGCGATGATCATGCCGTCTTGCGAGAGGCTCTTGAGGACCAGCTGGTGCGGGCGGACCTGATCGTGACGACCGGTGGGCTCAGCGATGGGCCGCGCGACACCCTGCGCGACGTCTTGTCCCCACTCGGAACGGTCCGCTTCGATCGGATCGCGATGAGCCCAGGACGGATACAGGGCCTGGGCCTGCTGGGTGAAGGGGACGAGGCGGTGCCGATCTTCGCGATGCCGGGTCATCCGGTGGCGGCTCAGATCGCGTACGAGGTGTTCGTCCGGCCTGCGTTGCGCACGATGGCAGGCTACGCCGAGATCTACCGGCACTCGCTCCGCGCGCAGGCATCGGTGGCCTGGACCTCGACCCCGGGTGAGAGGCAATTCGTCCCAGCATCATTGCTGGGATCGCCGGAGAGCGGTTATCACGTGACGCCGGTGGGCGACCCCACGCGGCTGGCAGATCTGTCGGTCTCGGCGTTCTCGGATGCGAATGCCCTGGTGGTGGTCGGTGAGGATCAGACTCTGGTGCGGCTCGGCGATGCGCTGCACTGCCTGGTGCTGGACGGCTGACACGGTGGCGCGGTGGGAATGATGAGGGTGCTGTCATGAGCAACCGGCGCAGATCGTGGGGCCGGCGTTCGACGGCTGCCCCGCGGGAGTGGCCGGTCGTTCTGCGGGAAGACCGATGGGATGGTCCGCCCCATGGCACTGTGGTGCTCCGGCCGCTGCGCGGTGCGGATGAGGTCGACTGGTACCGGCTGAGATCCGCGAACCTGGGCTGGCTGAGCCCATGGGAGGCCTCCGACCCGGCGACGGATCCGGGTTCGGCTGCAACGTCCATCGTTGTCAGGTCGAGTTTCGGTGGATACGTGCGGGACCTCAGCCGAGCGGGACGGGAAGGTCGCAGTGTCGCGCTCGGCATTCAGCTGGATGGCGAACTGGTCGGGCAGATCATCCTGTCGGGGATCACCTACGGCTCGCTGCGGGCGGGGACGGTGGGGTACTGGGTCAGCGAGCACGTGGCAGGCAGGGGAGTGGTGCCCACCGCGGTGGCGATGCTGGTCGACCATGCGTTCGACGCTTTGGCCCTGCATCGGGTGGAGATCTGCATCCGGCCGGAGAACGCCGCGAGTTTGCGGGTGGTGGACAAGCTGGGACTGCGCGAGGAGGGCTTGCGTCCCCGGTTCCTGCACATTGCCGGCACGTGGCGGGATCATCGGGTCTTCGCCGTGACGCCGGAGGAGGTGCCCGGCCCCGGCGGGCTGTTGGGCCGATGGCAGCGAATCACATCGATGTGATTAACCTGCTGACACGCCGACGAGGTTACCTGGTGCAGGCCTCGCAGCGCCCTACCGTCGGAGGATGGATTCGCCGGCGGGTTTCGTAGCGCTCGGAATCCTTGTGGCGTGGCTCGCGTACTTCGTTCCCGGCCGCCTGCGCGATCGGGCTCAGCTCGCCCAGGCGCGGTCGGAGGACCGGTTCTCCGCGAGTCTGCGTGTCCTGGCGGTGGCCGGCGGGGTCAGCCTGGAGACCGCACCGGGGAGCGAGTGCTCGACGACTCCAGGGTCCCGGACTGCGCCGCTCTTGACCGCACCGCACGGAGCGGCCGCGCGACCGTCCGGCTCGAAGGGAGTACATGACATGGAACGATCAGGGATCTCGGCGGCGCGCCGCGAACAGCTGGTGCGACGCAGCGCATCTGCCAAACGTCGCGCAGTGCTGACCTCAGCGCTCGCCGGGGTGACGCTGGTCGCGGTCATCGTTGCCGCCTTCACCGCCTTGCCGGTTGTCAGTGCGCTCGTACCGGTGGCGATGCTGGCAGTCGTCCTGCTGCTCGGCCGCCGCGCCGTCATCGGTCAGAAGCGTGCCGACGCGGAGCTGGTGCGTCGTGAGTTGATGGCCGAGCGGGCCCGGGTCTCGTCGCTGCGCGACGCCGAACGCGTTGGAGTGCGCCGGATGGGCCGTCCGGCCCCGGTGGCCAGACCGCAGGTGAGCGCACGTGCCGGTGCCGTAGAGCGAAGCGGTGCGATGGTTGCGGTGGCCGAGGCGGGAATGGTGCGCACCGGGACTGCGCGGATCGAGCCCACCGGGATCGAGGAAGCGATCGAGGTCGTCCCGTCGGAGGGGCACGACGCCGTGGCACTCGCACCGGGATCTCGCTGGTCGGCGACCCGCGTGCCGCAGCCCGTCTATGCGACCAAGGCGGCAGCGCCTCGATGGGAGCCGGCGCCGCTGAGCGCTGAGATCGAGCGGGTGAGCCGGACGCTTGCTCGTTGGGACGCCGAGCAGGAGGGCGACCAGCATGTCACCCCGTCGGACACTGGTGTCGGGGCCGAGCTTGCTGCTGAGCAGGGCACGGAATCGCTGGGCGGAATCGAGCTCAGAGGGATCCTGGAACGCCGCCGAGCTGTGGGCGAGTAGCCCGCGTGCGAAGGTTCCGCCCTCGCAGTGATATTGTGAATGCCGTCCTGGGGAACCGGGTCGTGGCCCGTTGGGGTCATGGGGCTATGGCGCAGTTGGTAGCGCGCTTCGTTCGCATCGAAGAGGTCAGGAGTTCGAATCTCCTTAGCTCCACCCACGTGCTCTTGCTCAGTCTCAGGACTTGAGAAAGGGTGCTGTGTGGCAGTGAATCCACGTTGAGAGGTCCATCGGAGGCGATGGACCTCTCCTGCTTCTGGTCTGAACCGGAACTGTTCTGCGCTGTTGCAGTTCAGGGGGAGCGCAGTCGGCGAGTCACTCGATGACCGGGCCGAAGGCGATATATCGCGGCCCCTCGTAGACTGGCTCATCCGGGCTGGCAACGTCGGCGGAAGGAAGAGCTATGTCGCGTGTCCTCATCATCGGCGGTCATGGCAAGGT
>JAATES010000259.1 GCA_015655615.1 Actinomycetales bacterium | reverse complement strand
TCGTTCCCGCAGAGCTTTGTCGACTTCCAGAACCTCACGGGGCAGTCGTCCTACTGGTACTCCTCGGGTGGCGCCGCAGATCAGAAGAAGACCACGAAGGCACTGACGGTCAGCTACGCGACCGTTGCTCCCACGCCGGTCGCCAAGGTGACGCTCTCCGGTGCGACCAGCAAGGCCTACGGTGCCGCCAGCACCGTGACCGCCGCGGTCACCGCGACCGCTGGCGCGGCCGTGTCGGGCACCGTCACCTTCAAGGAGGGCACCAGGACGCTCGGAGCAGCGTCCGTCGCGGGTGGCAAGAGCACCGTCACGCTGGCTGGCACCACGCTCGCCGTGGGAACCCACTCGGTGGTGGCGGTGTACTCCGGCAATGCCGGCCTGACTGCTGCGACCAGCCCGGCTCTCAAGCTGACGGTGAGCAAGGCCACGAGCGCAGTGACGGCCAAGATCGCGAAGAAGAAGATCAAGGCCAAGAAGAAGTCGAAGGTCACGGTCACGGTCAAGGCCGCCGGCGTCACCCCTGCGGGCAAGGCCACGGTGACCTGGAAGGGGACCAATGGCAAGGCTAAGGGGAAGAAGGTGACCAAGACGGTCACGCTGAAGAAGGGCAAGGCCTCGGCCACCTCGGCCAAGCTGTCCAAGAAGGGCACCTACAAGGTGACTGTCGTCTATGCGGGTTCGGCCACCGTGAAGTCGGCTTCGAAGTCCGCTGGCAAGCTGGTCGTCAAGTGATCTGCGGGCGGCCCTTGCCTGAGAGCCTGGGCCGCCCGCAGTCCGGGTGGGGAGAGTGAGTGACCGAATGAGGCTCGTCGACGTCTCGCGTACCGGGTCCCGCGTGCTTGCGGGGTTCGTGGTGTCCGCGTTGTTGCTGGTGGGGTGCTCGAATGGGGGGAGTCACTCCGGCACCAAGGAGGGATCGGCGGGCACCACGGTGCCGCTGAGCCAGGCCAAGCTGCTGGATGACCCCAAGAGCTACGAGGGGCCGTCTACCGCCACGCTGGCACAGGCCTCGATCAACCCGATCGCCACTGATCCCACCCAGCAGCTCCCGGTGACGGTGACGGATGCGCAGGGCACCAAGGTCACCGTCACCGACACCAGCCGCATCCTCACGCTGGATCTCTACGGCTCCCTCTCACGGATCGTCTTCGACCTGGGCCTCGGAGGCAACGTGGTGGGGCGCGATACCTCGTCGGCCTTCGACGAGATCAAGGACCTCCCCAACGTCACTGAGAACGGCCATGAGCTCAACGGCGAGTCGGTGCTCGAGCTTGCGCCCACCGTGATCCTGACGGACACCTCGATCGGTCCGTGGGACGTCATCCTGCAGATGCGGGACGCAGGCATTCCCGTGGTGGTGGTGGACTCGAAGCGTTCGATGGAGAACATCGGAACACTCATCGACGAGGTCGCCACGGCACTCGGCGTCCCGGCAGTGGGCACCGAACTGGCCGCGCGCACGTCGACGACGGTCGAGGCCAAGCTTGCCGAGATCGCCAAGATCGCGCCGGCGGAACAGCAGGACAAGCTTCGGATGATCTTCTTGTACGTCCGCGGGCAAGCGGGAATCTATTACATGTTCGGCGAAGGATCGGGAGCGGATTCCCTCATCGACGCCGTGGGTGGCTACGACGTCAGTGCGGAGATCAACTGGGAGGGCATGAAGCCAGTCACGGCAGAAGGACTGGTGTCGGCGCAACCGGACTTGATCATCATGATGACCAAGGGACTCGAATCCGTGGACGGAGTCGACGGGCTGCTGGAGAAGGTGCCCGCGGTCGCACAGACACCTGCCGGGCAGAAGCGGCGCATCGTCGATATGAGCGACACCGAGGTGTTGAGCTTCGGCCCGCAGACCGCGGACGTGATCGACGCTCTCGCTCGCGCCATCTACGCGCCCGAGCCAAGCAAGTGACCGTGGCATCACCGCGGGACATCGTCGGCGGCGGTGAGACAGTGCAGCCTTCGCTCGATTTCGCAGCGGGTGGCAATGTCCTGGTCTCTCGGGACGAAGACACGGTTGAGCGTATCGATCCCGCCTTGATGGCACCACAATGGCGCCGGGCGTCGGTGCTGTTCGCGGTCCTCCTCGTTGCGTTGCTGATCTCCGCCGTGATCGCCGCAGGCACGGGGCAGTTGCATGTCGCCCCGGCGGAGGTTCTCGGATCCGTCTTCCACAAGATGGGCCTGAACATCGGCCCCATGCCCAGCCATCCTCAGGGCGACTCGGCCTTGTGGACCATCCGCTTTCCGCGCGTCGTGATGGCCGTCGTCGTCGGTGCGGCGCTGGCCTCGGCAGGCGCTCTGATGCAGGGCGTGTTCGGCAACCCGCTGGCCGAGCCCGGCGTGGTGGGCGTCTCCTCGGGGGCGGCCCTGGCGGCCAGTTGCGTCATCGTTTTCGGATGGAGCTTCTTCGGCAACTGGACGATCGCATTGCTCGCCTTCAGCGGTGGGCTGATCACGAGTGTGCTCGTGTACGTGCTGAGCCGATCCAGTGGCCGGTCCGAGGTGGTCACCCTGATCCTGACCGGCGTGGCGATCAACGCCTTCGCGGGTGCAGGTCTGGCCTTCCTGACCTTCCTGGGGGACACGCAAGCGCGCGAGGAGATCGTGTTCTGGCAGCTCGGGTCGCTCAACGGCACCCGATGGCAGTACGTGGGAATCGTCGCGCCGTTGGTCTTGGCCGGGTTGGTGGCAGCCATGCTGATCGCGAGGCACCTGGACCTGCTCGCCATGGGGGATCGGGCCGCTCGGCATCTGGGCGTCGACGTGGAGCGGGTCCGCATGTACTCCATCGTGGTGGTCGCCTTGCTGACAGGTGCCGGTGTGGCGTTCTGCGGCATCATCTCCTTTGTGGGGCTTGTGGTCCCGCATGTGGTCCGCATGCTGATCGGCCCGGCGCACCGCACGCTGATCCCGGTGAGCGCGGTGGGCGGAGCGACCTTGCTGGTCCTCGCCGACCTGGTGGCGCGGACGGCGATCCCGTATGCCGACCTGCCCATCGGCATGCTCACCGCACTGGTCGGCGGGCCATTCTTCTTCTGGCTGTTGCGGCGGACCCGCCGGGTGTCGGGAGGATGGGGATGAGCTCGACGAGAGTGCCCGCTGTTCGGGGGGTGGACCTGACGGTCGAGCTGGGCGGCAAGCCCGTGCTCGACGGCGTGAGCATCGAGGTGTGGGCCGGAGAGTTCCTCATCATCGTCGGTCCCAATGGTGCCGGGAAGTCGACTCTGCTCTCGGTGCTGGCAGGAGACCGTGAGCCCACCTCCGGCCGGGTGGAGCTCAACGGGACGTCGATCAGGGATCACTCGGTGGGCAGGCTGTCGCGGCAGCGCTCCGTCCTGCTCCAGGAACATCAGATGTCCTTCCCGTTCACCGTGACCGAGGTGGTCCGGATGGGGCGCGCGCCCTGGCGCGGGACTCAGGCCGAGGACGACGACGACCGGGTGATCGAGCGTGCCCTGGTGGCAGCGGACGTGGCCGATCTGGCCCCCCGCAAGTTCACGACGCTCTCCGGTGGAGAGAAGGCGCGCACGGCCTATGCGCGGACGCTGGCACACGGGACCGGAGTGCATTTTCTCGATGAGCCCACCGCAGCCCTGGACATCCACCACCAGGAGCGATTGCTCTCCCATGCCCGTCGTTATGCTCGCAGCGGAGCGGCTGTCGTCGCCGTGCTGCACGACCTGTCCTCAGCCGCGGCCTATGCCGACCGGATCGCCGTGGTGGCGAACGGCAAGCTGCGCGCACTGGGGACCCCGACCGAAGTGATGACCGCTGAGATGCTCTCCGAGGTCTATCACCATCCTGTGGAGGTCATCGACCTGCCCACGGGTGGAATCATCGTCGTACCGTCCCGAAAGGGCTTCCATGTCTGAGTCATCCGTCTTGTCCCGCACCCCCCGTCTCCCGGCTGGAATCGCTGCCCTGGCGCTGACAGCTGTGCTGCTGCTCTTGTCAGCGCTGATCCCGGTGTCCGCCGATGCTGCCGCACGGGTCACGATCAAGAACGAGTTCGGCAAGGCAGAGGCAGACCTCACCTATTCGACCCAGGTGACGGTGTCCGGTACCGGGTTCCAATCGGTAAAGGGAGGATTCGGCGGAATCTACGTCCTCTTCGGGTGGGTCAAGGACGGTGCCTGGCAGCCCAGCAAGGGCGGGACCACCGGAAACGGCGATTACCTCTATGTCCCCGATGAGGAGACCAAGGACAACGCCGGCTATCAGCGGTTCGTGGCGTTCCCGGGTTCCGACACCGAGTACGCAGCCAACGGCGGGACGATCGCGGCCGACGGAACCTGGTCGGCGACCATGTACGTGCCAGGCCCCACATTCGAGGCCGTGGGTCGCGACGGGTCGGTCTCCTCGGTCGATTGCCGCAAGGTCACCTGCGGGATCCTGACCATCGGGGCCCATGGCGTGACCAACGCGAAGAACGAGACCTTCACCCCGATCGCCTTCAAGAGCATCTTCGACAGTGCGCCGAAGAAGGACACCGAGGCCGAGGCGACGCCGACGGCAACCGACAGCGCCACCAGCGGGGCCACCTCTGCGACGGATGCCGCGTCCGGCAGTGCGACGGTTGCCCCCAGCACGGGAAGCGCCACGATCAAGGTCGATACCAACACCGCCATGGTGGGCCGGGTGCTCGCCTTCACCGCGACCGGCTTTGTCGAAGGTGAGCAGGTCACTGCCGTCCTGGATGAGGGCATCGCTGCAGTCGGTCCGCTCACGACCGGTAAAGCGGGTGCGGTTGCGGGGGTGATCCAGCTGCCGGCGCAAGTGAAGATGGGCACCCACACCCTGACGGTCACGGGGGCGGCCTCTGCCAAGGTGGCCACAGTGAACTTCCCGGTCAAGGCCGACCCGGCCGCAGTGGTGGCTCCGGAGCCGGAGCCCGCGTCCCCGTGGTGGTCGCCCTCCTGGCTCCCGTCCTGGCCCATTGTGCTGTTCGTCGTACTGGCTTTGGCCCTGCTGATCGCCTCGATCGTATGGCGGGTACGGGGAGGACGCCGGGACAGCAAGCACAACGGCGGGAATCGGCGCGCGAAGAGCGGTCCCGGTGCTCCGGGGGTTCCGGTACCCGGGACTCCGGTCGCTCCGGCGCCGGTCGCTGCGGGCACTGCCGCGCCGTTTGCATCCTCCGCACCGGTACCGGAGCCAGCTCCTGTGACCGTTCCCGCCACCCAGGACGAGGAGATCGTGCGATGAACCACTACACCTCACTGTCGAGCCGGATCACCCGCCTGCTCGCAGCCGTGACGGCCACCGCGTTGACCGGCATGGTGGTGGGCGCAGGGGCGCTCAGCGGGGGAGTGCCGGCCGCTGCGGCCGAGCCGGCGCAGTCCACCGCCCGCGCGGTGTCCGGTGCCGAGCTGGATTGGGCCATCAATGACGAGAGCACCGGGGGCTCGTATTTCGGCGGATGCAACTTCCTGTCGGCGGGCAAGGCCGGTGACAGCGGGAGTGCCAGGCTCTGGAAGGAGTCGGACAACTTCTTCAAAGCCTCGGATGGCAATGTCTCAGTCGTCAAGCCCAAGGCATCCGGT
>JAATES010000295.1 GCA_015655615.1 Actinomycetales bacterium | reverse complement strand
CACGCGAGATCGTCTACAAGCACTACGTGAACCTCGGCATCGCGGCGGCCACGCCGCGTGGCCTGGTCGTGCCCAACATCAAGGACGCGCACCGGCTGGGACTGCTGGGGCTGGCCACTGCCCTCGGGGAGCTCACCGCGACGGCGCGTGCGGGCAAGACCAGCCCGCGGGATATGTCCGACGGCACCATCACCATCACCAACGTCGGAGTGTTCGGCATCGACACCGGGACTCCCATCCTCAACCCCGGCGAGGCCGCCATCCTCGCTTTCGGCGCGATCCGCGCGCAGCCATGGGTGCACAAGGGCAAGATCAAGATCCGCCAGGTCACCCAGCTCGCGCTGAGCGTGGACCACCGTCTGGTCGACGGCGCACTGGGCGCCCGACTGCTGGCCGACGTGGCAGCAGTGCTGGAGGAGCCGGCCCGCGCACTCGTCTGGGGCTGAGACGGGTTCCCGGCCCCGGCGATGCGGGCCGGCGCCGACACGCCGGTCACCACTTCTTGCCGGTGCCGCCGCCCGCGGAGCCTTGCTGCAGTTGTTCGGTCTGCTCCTGAGCCTGACGCTGCCGCTCCTGCAGTTCCTCCTGCCGGCGCTTCTCAGCGGGGTCGAGGGACTCGCTGGGCGACGGCGTGGCACTGGCACTGGGATCGGACTGCTGCCCGGGTTCATCACTGGGCTCGCTGGAAGGTGAGTCCGAGGGATTGTTGTCGTCGGTGTCGGAGTCACCGGTGCTGTCCGGGTCATCAGGCTGCTGCGAATCCGGCGTCGACTCGTCGTCCTCGTCGGGTGTGGGCGCAGTCGCATCCGGCTGGTCCGCGGACTCGTCGAGCTTGTCGCGTGCGGTCTGCGCGGCGTCCTGCTTGTCCTGTTCCCGCTGCGCCGCGGTGGCATCGTCGGAGCAGCCGTCGCGTGTGCGGGTGGTGCGCGCGTTCTCATAGCCCTTGATGGCCAGGTCGTAGAACGCACGGGCGGAGTCCAGGTCTGCGCTGGGGTCATCCGCGGTCTGCGAGGCCGTCACCGCCTCCTGGGCGCTGAGGACCTGGGCGTCGGCCTCGCCCTCATAGGCGAGTGCGAGGTTGTGCTGGATGTCGCAGCGTGGCACCAGAGTGCCTGCAGGCAGCGAGGCGACGTCCTCGGGCACGGCGGGAGCGAGGACGTACGCCTCAGAGAGGCGCTGGATCGCCTGCGAGTACGCGGAGTCGGCCAGGGCTGCCGTGCCCTCGCCGAAGGGTGCCTTCCAGGGGTCGACCACCTTCTGCTTGGACAGCCAGCCCCACACGGTCATGGCCGTGGCGTGCTGCGAGCGATCGAAGGCGCGATTCGCCCAGCTGGAGCCGGCAGGCAGCGCGATGGCTGCCAGACCGGCGAGCAGTACGACGAGCGCCACCGGAAACGTGCCCCAGAACCACCTCCGGCGGCGTCGTCGTTGCAGTCCGCGGGGATCGCCTGGTCCAGGGGTCGTGTTGTCTTTGCTCATGACGTCACTCCCACTCGTCGTGCGAGGCGGTGGACCTGCCAGGCGGCCTCCCACAGCAGCAGGCCGGCCAGGGCCAGGGCGAAGGGCCAGACATAGGGCTCATAGGTGGTCACCGTGCGGGTCGAGGCCTGTGACGCGGTCGCGGGGTCGACCTCGGTGAGCACGGATTCGAGGCCGCCGGGCGCGGTACGGTGCAGGTAGGGCACCCCCAGTTGCGTGGCCACCGACTTGAGCTGTGACTCGTCAACGGTGGAGATGGCGTCGGGTGACCCTTGCTGCGTGCTGTCCTTGAGGTATCCGGTGTCGGCGCCGGACGGGTCATAGACCTTCATTTTGCCGCCTTCGGTCGTGCCATACCCCAGCACCGCTCCGCCCGTGAGGTACTGCGCCAGGTTCTCGTACGACTGCGGCTCGCCCTCCGCGGTGTTCTCACCATCGGAGAAGAAGTACACCAGCCGGGTGTCGCCCGGGCTGACCTCGGCCGAGCTGGTGAGGGCCTGGGTAAGGCTGTCGAGAGGCCGGTCGATGAGCGAACCGGAGGAGTAGAGGGACTGCTCCTGGTGCACGGTGTCGAGCCACGAGGTCACCGCACGGGCGTCACTGGTCAAGGGCAGTTGCTGGGACGCCGCGGAGTCGAAGCTGATGATCGAGAACCGGGCGCCGACCAGCGACGCGGCGATGGCGGCCATATCGGCCTTGACCCCGTCGAGGCGGGGCTTCGTCCCGTCGTAGTCCTCTGCGGCCATGGACCCGGTGCGGTCCACGACGAAGTACACCTCGACGCTGGAGGCGTAGGTCTCGACGTCGTGCCGGGCGAGGGCTGGGCCCAGGCCCATGACCGCGATCACCAGGACCATGGCGATGCGACGGCTCCAGGCGATCACCAGGGTGCGCCCGCCCTGGTCGAGCACGGCGCCGCGCAGGAACATCACGCAGAAAGCGACGAGGACCAGGATCGCGACGATCCACGCCGTGACAGGGACGAGCGGCTCGAACCTCATTCCCGCACCCGCCCTTGCACCAGGATCAGGCCGGCGACCCCCAGCAGCGCGATCAGGATCCAGCCGGCCGGCTGCTCGGATCGGGTGACCTCCGGGGCGGCATCGAGGTCGACCGCTTGCTGGGACTGGACCCGTTCGACGATGTCGGCCACCGCCGAGGCGTCCGCTGCATGGTAGAAATAGCCGCCCGCGCCGGTCACGGTGGTGCGGTAGTCGCTCTCGATGGTGGGGTCCACCACCCAGCTTGAGGCGCCATACAGCGCGCTGAGCTCGATCTTGCGGGAGATGGCGAGTTTCACGGCGTCGTCGAGGCTGTACACGGGGTCACCCCGCAGGTCGTTGTCGGTGGCCAGGATGATCGAACGCGAACGCGTCGTGCTGCCGGAGTCATCGAAGAGCAACGTGCAGTTGGCCAGCCCGTCGCCGATCAGCGAGGACTGTGTGTTGGTCAGGGCTGTGCCTGCCGCGAAGTCGAGATAACGGTCGATGGTCGCATCGGTGGGGGCATCGAGCACAGCGGGATCGAGCGCGTCATAGGCCACGTCGAGTTGCTCGCCGACCAATGTGTAGTCGTTGGTCAGGGGGAACACGGTGCGTGAGGTCTCGTTGAAGATCGACAGGGCGATGCGCTCGCCGTCGAAGCTCTTGACCAGGGTCCGGAAGGCGTCGACCATCTGGCGGTCGTAGTCGAGCATCGATCCGGACACGTCCAGGCACAGCACGATGTCCCGGGTTCCCAGGGTGCTCTGCTTGACCCGGACGTCGGCAGGCCGGGCGGCCACGACGGCCGAGGCCCCGACGGCGACGACCAGGCATGTGATCCCTGCCCATTGCCAGGCCCGGTAGCGCCTGGTCCACCGGCGGAGGGCGCGGCTGCCGCCCACCCGGGCAGAGTTGGCCACCCAGGTGGCCCCGGGATCGGACTGCGGTGCCGCATGATCGTGGCGGCGGGTCCGCCAGGCCGCCAGGAGTGCGACGACGATGAGGACCGTGAGCACGATCGCGATCAGCCACGGCCACGCCACGGTGCGGTGCACGGCGTCATTCACCATCGGCCGACCACCTCGCGCGTCTGCTCGATCGCTGCGACCGGATCACCCTCGGCGCCAGCGGCGAACTCGGGCGAGTACAACTTCTCGATCAAGGCGGAGGCGGGCGCCGCATCGCGATGATGCTGCAATTCCGTGAGAGTGAGCGTGCTCGCGTCGAGTCCCGTGCGCGCCGTGGTGAAATCCCGCACGATCACGCTGAGGCCTTGATGGACCTGACGCCCGGGCACAGTGCCCTCCCGGTGGCCCGCTGCCAGTTCGTCGATGAGGCCGAGGGCGACCGAGCGCGGTCCGGCCCAGGGGTCGCCCGGACCCGTGCTGGCGAGGACCGGCTCGGGGGCTGTCGTGCCGTCAGCTGCTGAACGCGGCGATCTCGTCAGTCGCCACAGCACGATCCACCCGGCGACGACGAGTGCGACCAACACCAGTCCCAGCACTCCCCACCAAAGGGAATAGCCCTGTGGTGCGATGATCTCAGCGTCCGGCACGATGCCTCCCGAGGAGTCGGATGAACTCCGGCAGGACGTCCTGGGTGCCGGTTGCCACCATGCCGCCGACCTCCGCGGCGAGCAGGGTGGTGCGGACCTGCTCGTGCTGACGGGCCGTTGCCTGGGCGGTGGCCTGGACGAGGTCGGGGCGCGAGCGCAGATAGCGAGGCACATGCCAGCCGCCGGCGACATCCGCCACCTGGGCCGGGACGAAGGGATCGGCATCGGCCACGGCCAGAGCGAGGACGGTATGGCGGGTCCGCAGCCGTCGCAGCGCAGCGAGGTGCTCCGGTCGCGGCTGCGCCTCGTCGGTGAGCAGCACGATCAGGGAGCGGCGGCGGAAGGCGTCCTCGGTGCGGCGGAGAAGCGCAGCGAGGTCGTGGTCCGGGCTCGTGACCGCATACATCCCCGCTAGCTCGTGCAGCGTCGCCTCCAGGTCCTGGGTGCTGGCACGCGGAGGCCGCTGCACCACCCGCTCGCAGTCCCCGGCCACCAGGGCGACCCGGTCGCCGCGGTCACGCGCCAGATAGGCGATCATGGATGCCATCAGCAGCGCGACCTCGCTCTTCGCCTCACCGCTGGGAGCGGTCGCCGCCATCTGCCGGCCGGTGTCGGCGACGATGACCGTGGTGAGGTTGGACTGCCGGACGAAACGCCGGATGACCGGGATACCGGCTCGGGCGCTCGATTTCCAGTCGATGTCCCCGATGTCGTCACCGGGGGAATAGAGGGAGAGGTCGTCGAAGTCCTGCCCATGCCCCTTGAAGATCGACCGGTGGTGGCCTTCGAGCAGCCCGGCGGCTCGGCGCAGCAGCGGGAGCTCGAGCTGTGCGCGCACCTGGGTGAGTCGGGAGGGATCGGTCATAGCGCCGGCATCCGTACGAGGAGTCAGGGCGTTCAGGGCGCGGGGACCGCGTCGAAGATGGCGTCGATGATCTGCTCGGGCTGGACTCCCGCGGCCAGGGCGTCGAAGGTGCGCACCAGCCGGTGCCGCAGGACGGCGTAACGCACGGCCTTGATGTCGTCGGGCACCACGAAGGCGCGGCCGGCCTGGATGGCCAGGGCTTGCGCGACCCGCATCAAGGCGATCGAGCCACGCGGGCTCGCCCCCACCCGGAGCTCCCGTTCCAGTCCCGGCAGCGGGCGTGGCCCGGAGAACCGCGAGGTGTTGATGAGGTCGACGATGTACCGCTTGATGGCGGCGTCCACGTAGACACCGTCCACCAGCTGCTGCAGGAACTCGATGTCGGCGAGCGTGACGGGTGGCGCCGTGAGCGGGGCGCTCTGGCGTCCGGTCGAGACCCGCTCGAGGATCTCGATCTCATGGTGAGGAGCGGGGTAGGTGAGGACCTCCTTCATCAGGAAGCGGTCCATCTGGGCCTCGGGCAGGACGTAGGTGCCCTCCTCTTCGATGGGGTTCTGGGTCGCCAGGACCATGAAGGGAGCAGGCAAGGGGTAGACCTCGCCGCCGATGGACGTCTGACGCTCCTGCATCGCCTCGAGCATGGCCGACTGGGTCTTCGCACTGGACCGGTTGATCTCGTCCAGCAGCACCAGGTTCGCGTGCACCGGGCCCAGCTGGGTGGTGAACGAGCCGGTGCCGTAGTTGTAGATCTGTGTGCCGACGATGTCATTCGGCATGAGGTCGGGAGTGCACTGGATCCGGTGGAACGTACCGCCGACGGCTGCCGCGAGGGTCTCGGCCGCCGTGGTCTTGGCCAGCCCGGGCACGGATTCGAGCAGGATGTGCCCTCCGGCGAGCAGGGTGCTCACCAGCGAGGTCCGCAGTCGCTCCTGGCCGACGACGCGCTGGCCGAACACCTGCTCGATCGCTCTGACCAGGGCTGTGGCCCGGGTGAGGTCGTCCGATGAGATCGAACCCCGGCCCGGGGCGATGTCCCTCGGGTTGGTCGTCGTCATGCCACGCCCCTTCGTTGCCGGACTGGTGAGTGCGACCCGGCCCGGGAGCCCGGGCCGAGTCCTGCCGTCGCCACTGCTGGAATGTCGAGCGTGCCTGGAATGCTGCGCACCCCAGCCACCGATGGCTCAGTATGCCAGCTTCGTCTGACAACGGAATGGCCGTGCGCTGGACGGCCGCTGTGGAGGGGGCGTCCCTGTGGTCGGGTCGCGCAGCCCAGGGTGGGAGTCCGGCCGACCTGGTCACCTCACCCGAACGGAGACCTTGGCCGTCTTGGCGCCGAGGTTGGCCGAGCCGAGGTAGCGCACCGTGATGGCGTTCTTGCCCTTCTTGATCAGCTTCACCGTGACGGTCACGCGTCCCGAGGCGGGCACGGTCACGGTCGCAGTCTTCTTTCCGCGCACCAGGATCACGGCCTTGCCGCGACGCGTGACGCCGGCAGGCGCGCTGACTGCCACCCGGACCGACACCTTCGTGCGGGCCTTGACCGTCGCCTTGGACCGCTTCAGTGCGACCTTCGCCCCGGCCTTCGTCACCGTCAGGCCGACGGCGGGACTCGTGCCCGCGGTCAGGCCCGCTCCGCCCGCGAAGTGTGCGACCAGGCTGTGCCTGCCCACGGTGAGAACGGCCGGTAACCGGACCGTGGCCGACCTCGCTGCGGGCACGGTCACGGTGGCGACCACCCGCCCGTTGTCGGTGAGGGTCACGTTCGCAGGCTTCCAGGTACCGGTGGTCGTCACCGTGACGGTGGCCGACGGGCGGACCCCGGCGCTGACCGAGCGCGATGACACGGTCAGCCCCACGGAGACGGGGGCGGTGACCGGAACCACGGCAAGCCGAGCTGCAGCGGAGGACGAACCGGCCCAATGCGCGGAGTCGTCGGCCGTGAAGACGGCCCTTAAGGCACGTGTGCCGGTGCCGATCGAGGCTGGCACCTCGATGGCGGCCTGGGCCGAGCCGTCAGCCGCCCCTCCGGCGATCCTGGCGGTGCCCAGGGTGACAGGGCTGCCCGAGGTGACATCGACCAGGGCGACGGTTCCGGGGGCGGCCGCCCCCGACGCCGTCTGCACCGTGATCGTGGCGACGGCTCGGGAACCGGCGGGTGCGGCGGCGGGCTGGCTGGTGCGGTTCAGTGCCAGGGTCGTCGTCGTGGCGAAAGGATCGAGTGCCCAGGAGCACTCAGGCGCGATCGTGGTGGTGGTG
>JAATES010000363.1 GCA_015655615.1 Actinomycetales bacterium | reverse complement strand
TCCATGGCTCACCGACACCCGGCAGCGCGGACGGGTCTCCAGCGAGCCGGAAGGCCTCGACCGCGACCTGATGGCATCGGATGTGATCGGGATGCGGATAGCCCCCCAGCGGGTCGTACGTCGTCATCACGTGCGGCCGCAGCTCGCGTACCAGAGCGATCAACGGTGCCGCCGCCTCCGCAAGGTCAAGAGCCGCAAAGGATCCTTCCGGCAGCGGTGGCAACGGATCGCCCTCCGGCAGGCCGGAGTCGACGAACCCCAGCCACCGGTGCTCCACGCCGAGTGCGAGCGCCGCGGCGGCCATCTCCTGTCGGCGGATCGCCTGCATCTCCGCCGCATCAGCCGGGCTCAGGCCGAAATTGGGGTTCAGGACGTCGCCTCGCTCGCCTCCGGTGCAACTGACCACCGTGACGGCCACGCCCTCTGCCGCATACCGGGCGCTCGTCCCCGCCCCCTTGCTCGACTCGTCGTCCGGGTGGGCGTGGACGACGAGCAGTCGCTTGAGTTCCAAGGGCAGGCCTTCCTCACATCGCTACGGCGATCGCTGCAGCACAGTAAGATCGATTATCCCCCGAAGTCCCTCCCCCGGGCACCCGCAGCTTCCCCTGGATCGCCGCGGAGACTCGGACACCGTTGGAGAGACCAGCAGGACCGCCCACGACGGAGACCCGATGATGAGTGCGCTGACCACCGAAGAGCTCGAGGGACCCGAGTCGGATCTGCCGGGGCGCGGCAGACCGCATCGGCGCCGATGGTGGATCGGCAGTGCCGCTGGAATCGCTGTGGCCATCGGGCTGGTGGCCTACGGCGCCTTCGCCGGGGATGCCGCGGACATTCGCGTCCAGGACGTCGGCTTCGTCGTCCACGGCGCCGAGTCCGTCACCTTGCGGTTCGATGTCGCCAAGCCGAAGGATGTCACCGTGGTGTGCGATGTCGAAGCCCTGTCGCACTCGTTCGCCCAGGTCGGCGTGGCGGAGATCACGGTCGGCCCCGCCAGCACGACGGAGCAGGAGGTCACCGTCACGATCCCCACCACTGAGATCGCGGTCTCCGCCACGGCCAAGTCGTGCCAGAAACCCTGATCCTCGCTCGGGTGCCGCTCCCGCCCCGGGACGTGGGCCGAACTACCGGTCTTCGATATACTGGTCTGTTCCAGGGGTGTTGACAGGGCAGGACCAGCCTGCCGCCATGACCTCATCCAGCATCACCTGCACGCGGCCAGCGGCCGTGCCGAACTAGGGAGCCACCGTGACCGACACGCAAGGAGTCTGGCTGACTCAGGACGCCTACGACAAGCTGCAGCAGGAGCTGAAGCACATCAGCGGTCCGTTGCGTGAGGAGATCACCCGCCGCATCGCCACGGCGCGCGACGAGGGAGATCTGAAGGAGAACGGCGGCTACCACGCTGCTCGCGAGGAGCAGGCGAAGAACGAGGCCCGTGTCCGTGAACTCACCGAGAAGCTGCGGCACGTCCAGATCGGCACGCCCCCCGACGACGGCGTCGTGGAGCCCGGCATGGTGGTGACGGCACGGGTGGCGGGCGATGAGATGACATTCCTGCTGGGGTCTCGAGAGATCGCGGGCACCACCGACATCGATGTGTTCTCGCCCACCTCGCCCCTGGGTGCCGCCATCAACGGTCTCAAGATCGGCGACGCGTCGACATACACGGCGCCCAACGGCAACCGGATCGCCGTCGAGGTGACCGGGGCCAAGCCCTTCACGGGCTGAGCCCTCCGGCTCACTCCGCCGTCTCGGCTCCGATCGCCCGTCCCCGGGGACGGGCGTTACTCGGTGACGTCGTATCCGAGGGATCTGAGGTGCGCGACCAGCGCCTCACAATGCGTCGGGCCCTTGGTCTCGACCTGGAAGGTCACCTCCACCTCGTCGATCGCCAGATCGTTACCGGTGCGTACGTGGTCCACGTGCATGACGTTCCCGCCCTCGTGGGCCAGCTCCGAGACCAGGCCCGCCAGGGCGCCAGGACGGTCGATCAGGCGCACGTGCAGGCTCAGATAGCGTCCCGCAGAGGCCAAGCCGTGACGGATGACGCGCAACAGCACCAGCGGATCGACGTTGCCTCCGGACAGCACGATGCACACCGGCCCCTGCGCGAACCGCGCGGGATCCGCCATGACCGCGGCGACTCCCGCCGCGGCAGAGGGCTCCACCACGAGCTTGGAGCGCTCGATCACCTGCAGCAGGGCACGCGAGAGATCTTCCTCGCCCACCGTGACCACCTCTGTGCCGGACTCCAGGAGCATTCGCAGCGGCAGCTCACCCGGGGTGCTGACCGCGATGCCGTCGGCCATCGTGGATCGCGGGTCGACCGAGACCGGGTGCCCCTGGGCCAGCGACACCGGGAAGGCGGCGGCGTGCGAGGCCTGGACCCCCACCACCGTCACTTCGGCGTCCTGTACTGCGGCCACCACTCCCGCCGCCAGTCCGCCTCCGCCCACGGGAACCACGATGGTGCGCACCGCAGGCAGCTCCTGGAGGATCTCCTGACCGATGGTGCCTTGTCCGGCCACGATGTCCGCGTGGTCGTAGGGGTGGATCAGAATCGCGCCGGTCACGTCAGCCTCATGCTGAGCCGCATGGAGTGCGTCCGCCACGGTCACGCCGACCAGCCGGACCTCGGCCCCATACTCCCGAGTGGCGGCGACCTTCGGCAGGGCCGCGTCCCTGGGCATGAAGATGACCGCGCGGATCCCGAGCTGGCGAGCGGCCAGAGCCACGCCCTGCGCGTGGTTGCCGGCACTGGCCGCCACCACGCCGCAGGACTTCTCCTCTTCGGTGAGCCGAGCCATGCGCACATAGGCACCCCGCACCTTGAAAGATCCCGTGCGCTGCAGGTTCTCGCATTTGAGATAGACCTCAGTGCCCGCAATCTCGCTGAGTGCTCTGCTGTACTCCAGGGGTGTCTGCGTGACGATGCCGTCGAGCAGTACAGACGCCAGTCGCACGTCGTCGCGGGTGATCTCCACAAAGCCTCCTGATCGCCACCGGGCGGCTTGACGACCGGCCAGCCGGCCGGCCCCGCACCCGTCATGAGGTTATCGCGCACTGGCCCCGTCCCGTTCCCGCGCCACCGGAACACCCGTCCGGAACACACGTCCGCTCGCCGGTGTTGTCCAGGCGAGCGCCACCGTCCCATCCGGTCAGCCGACCGCGTCCCTCCAGGAGGCATCATGACCCCGGCATCACTCGACGACCTCTTCTCCGGCGTGTTCGGCCGTCGTCCGGCCGCGACCATGGTGGACCCTTCGTCCGCGCTTCCCGGTCGCTCCGAACCGGTCCTGCCCGACCCGGCTCCCCGGCACACGGTCCTGGGCACCGAGCTTCGCGGCCCATGGCCCGCGGGGCTTCGTGAGATCGATCTGGCGTTCGGCTGCTTCTGGGGTGCGGAGAAGCTCCTCTGGCAGCTTCCGGGCGTTGTCTCGACGGCAGCCGGCTACCAGGGGGGGTTCACTCCGAATCCGACCTATGACGAAGTGTGCAGCGGCCGGACCGGGCACGCCGAGACGGTTCACGTCGTGTACGACCCCGATGTGATCGCAGATGAGGACGTCCTCAGAGCCTTCTGGGAGGCCCACGACCCGACCCAGGGGTATCGGCAGGGCAACGACGTGGGCACGCAGTACCGATCTGCGGTGTACTGGCACACTCCGGAACAGAAGCTGGCGGCCCTGCAGACCCGCGAGGTCTTCGCGACGCGCCTCGGTGCGGCCGGATTCGGCGAGGTCACCACCCAGATCGCGTCAGCGGCCGAGGCTGGTCCGTTCTACTTCGCCGAGGACTACCATCAGCAATACCTGGACAAGAACCCTCAGGGATACTGCCCGGTCCATTCCACCGGGGTGGCCTGCAGCTAGCGATGGCGGACGGGGCCGACCCCACGGATCCGGACTTGACTTCCCAGGTGCCCGACCTGGTCGTCCGCGCCCTCGAGGCAGGCGCGTGGGGCTCCATCCACAGGCCTTCACCGTCCGCGTCTACCCTGGCCCTTGCCGGTCGCGCCTTGGCCCCCGGCCTTTCGGCCGCCTGCGGTGCGACCGTGGCCGGCCCTGTCTTTGCCCGCGCCGTGCTGAGTCCTCGCATCGCGCTTTGCCTTTGCCTCACGCTGCGCCTCACCCTCTCGCTGCGCCGCCTGCGGGGTGACCCCGCCCCGCGTGCTGTTGGCTGTGCGGCCTCGCACGACTCCGATCATGTCCTCGATCCGGTCATGCGCCTTCACCCGGGGCCAGATCAGCCCGACGGTCGACCGTGGCGCATCGGTGACCTCTCGATAGGTCAGGTCCTTGCGATGATGCAACCGGGCCAGCGACTGGGGGACGACCACCAGCCCCGCGCCGGCCGCCACGAGCTCCACCGCGTCACCCGTCGTCGCAGGACGCTCCCGAGCGGGCTCACCGGGGCGACCCTCCGCCCGGGTCCAGTCCAGCGGATCGTCCAGCGGTGCAAGAAGCGTCTCCTGGGCAAGGTCGGCCAGGACCACGGAATCCGCCGCCGTGACGACATGATCCTGGGGCACGACCACGACGGAGCGCTCCTCATAGAGGACGATGGCATGCCAGAATCGCGGGTCCGGCACGGGAAGCCGCCCGAGCAGCGCATCGACCTGGGCCGTGGCCAGGGCATGCCAGCCCTCCGCGCGGGTCAGCATCCTCAGGTCGAGCGGCCGGTCCGCCCAACGATCCCGCCAGATTCCCGCCCATTTGGCGGGTGTCACGCCGGGCAGGTACCCCAGCCGGAAGCTCTCCTCGGTCATCCCCTCAGCCTACGGGGAGCCTGCGTCCGCGAAGACTCCGCTAGCCTGGAGACATGGCCAAGACTCCGCAACGCATGAAGCCCCCGACGGCCGCGAAGAAGCTCGGGGTCTACCTCCCCGCCACGCCGCCAGAGTTTCAAGAGGCCGAGCTCACCCGTGACGACCTCGACGCCTTGCAGACGAACCCGCCGGAGTGGCTCTCGCTGCTCCGCCGTGAAGGCCCGCACCCGCGCCCGACGGTGGCAGCCCGCCTGGGGATCTCGATCTCCGGACTGGCACGTGGCGGCATCACAGAGCCCCTGACCTCCCAGCAGATCCGGGCACTGCTCGACGAGGCGCCGGACTGGCTCACCCACGAACGGTCGGTCCACGCCTCAGTGCTGGCTGAAGAGGCCCGACTGCGCGAACGGAAGAATCCGGGAGACCGCCGAGGCTGAGCAGGCCTCAGGCTTCGACGTCGACCAGGTCGACGACGAAGACCAGGGTGTCCGAGCCGCCGATGCCGGCCTGCGGCACGCCTCGGGCACCATAGCCGTGCTCCGGAGGGATGCTCAGCAGCACCCGCGAACCGACCTGGCGACCGACCAGGCCCTGATCCCAGCCACCGATGACCGCACCGATCCCGATGGGGAAAGCGATGGTCGACCCCCGTGAGAACGAGGAGTCGAAGACGCCACCATTCCAGATCTGGCCGTGGTAGTTGACCACGATCGTGTCCCCGGCCTCGATGGTCCGACCGTCCCCCTGCTCCAGCACGGAGATCTGGAGTCCCTCAGGCGCCTCAGGCTCCGCAAAGGTCACAGTGGGGTCGTCACCGAACGTTCCTGAGACCTCGGGCAATGTCACAGCCATGGGATCAGTCCTCCTCCGGCTCGGCCGGGATGAGAGAGAACGCGTACCGGTCGGCACACGCCGCGCCTGCCCGGCCCAGTGACGCGAACGCCCTGACCTACCCGGCAGGCGAAACACTCAGTCGCGCAGAATGGCCAGGAGACGCAGGAACTCCAGGTAGAGCCAGACCAGCGTGACGATCAGGCCGAAGGCCGCGGTCCAGGCGAACTTGGCGGGCGCTCCCTCGCGGACTCCGCGCTGGATCGAATCGAAGTCGACCAGCAGCGAGGCAGCCGCCAGGCCCACGGCGACCAGCCCGATCACGATGCCCAGCGTGCCGCCGCGCATGCCCCAGCCATCCATCAGCCCGGTCATCACCAGTACCAGGTTGAGCAGGGAGAAGACGAGGTAGCCGACCATGGCCGTGATGAGCCAACGGGTGAACTTGGGGGTCACGCGGATCTTGCCGGACCGGAAGAGCACCAATGTCGCCGCGAAGGTTCCGAAGGTGGCGAGCACTGCCTGAAGGACGATGCCATCGAAGGCATCGTTGTACGCCGCACTGATGCCGCCGAGGAACAGGCCTTCGAAGGCGGCGTAGAGCAGGATCAGGGCCGGGCTCGGGCTGCGCTTGAAAGAGTTGATCAGACCGAGGACCAGACCGCCGACCATACCGGCGATCCAGACGGCGGGGTAATCGCGGGCGAGGGGCCAGGCGACGGCGGCCGCGATCACGAGCACGGCGAAGACGCCCGCGGTCTTCATGATCACATCGTCATAGGTCAGCCGACCGGTGTCGGTAGCCGTGGCCGCCGGAGACGCATACAGGTTCTCCAGTGCGACCGTGCTGGCCGCCGCAGTGCCCGCCGCCGCCTGCCCGTAGAGCTGGTCCTGGGACCGCTGGACATCGCGATCGGCCTTCTCGCCGAAGATCGGGCTGTTGGACAGGACGGGGTTGCTCATCACGGGCTCCTGGTGCGGTCACGGTGCAGGTGGTCCCACATTACAGGGCGCAACCATGAGTCGCCTGAGAATGTTCCTAGGCCGATCGCGTCGAGGGTGTGGCCAGCACCGACCGCACGGCGAGCCCGGCTGCCAGGCCCCAGAACGCCCCGCCGATGCCGAAGAAGGTGATCCCGGATGCGGCCGTCAGGAACGTCACGGCTGCGGCGATGCGCTGCGATGGATCGCTGAGTGCCTGCACCACCGCGGCGCTGAACGTCCCGAGCAGGGCCAGGCCGGCGACGGCCTCGATCAGGCCTGCGGGCGCCACCGTCACGACCGTGACCAGCACTCCCGTGAGCAACGCGAGCACCAGATAGGCACCTCCTGCGGTCACGGCCGCGATCCACCGCCGGGACCGGTCCCGTCCCGCCTCCGGCCCGGCGGCCAGTGCAGCCGAGATCGCCGCGAGGTTGATGGCATGGCCACCGAAGGGTGCCGCGACGACCGTCCCGATGCCGGTGACCGTCATCGCCGCCCGCCAGGGAGTCCGGTAGCCGAAGGAGGACAAGACCGCCACACCGGGAACGTTCTGCGACGCCATCGTCACGATGTACAACGGCACCGCGATGCCGATGACGCCCGGCAACGACCACTGCGGCAGTGTCACGGAGAGTGCGGGCAGCAGGTCAGACGTCGGGAAAGAGGTTCCGGTCGCGGCCAGGTCGATCATGATGACGATCACGGCCACCACCACGGTGAGGGGCAGCGCCCAACGGGTCAGCCAGCGCATGGCGGCCAGCCAGGCCAGCAGGATCGGTGCCATCAGCAGTGGGTGTGCGGCGAGGGACCGGAAGGGGGCGAGGCACAGCGAGAGCAGGACCCCGGCCAGCATGGCCTGTGCCAGCGAGGCGGGGATGCGCGCGATCAGCGCGGCCAGTACCGGGATCAGACCGGTGGCGATCACCAGGAGTCCCACCACTATGAAGGCCCCCACCGCCGCAGGCCAGCCGCCGGAGACCGAACTGAGTCCCGCCAGCAGGGCTGCCCCGGGCGTCGACCACGCGAGGGTCACGGGGATCCGATACCGCAGCCCGAGCAGGATCATGCCCACGGCAAACACCACGGTCAGCGCGATCAGGCCGGAGATCGCCTGAGCACCTGTGGCGCCGACGGCCCGGAGTCCGGCGAGCACCACGGCGAAGGACGAGGTGAAGCCGACCAACGCGGTCACCACGCCGGCGACGACGGGTTCGTGCAGCGATCCTGGTGCGGACGGGGTGCTCGACATGACCCCAGGGTAGTCCTTGCGTTCTGTTTACAGAACACGTGACATAGTTGCGGTATGGACCGCCAGCGGAGGGATGCCCAGCCATCGGGCGACGTGCCGCCACAAGGACAGCAATCCGCCGTCGGTGAGCGCATCGCTCGGCTCCGGCAATCCCGCGGCCTCTCTCTCAGCGCCCTCGCGCGGGCTGCCGGAATCGGCAAGGGATCTTTGTCCGAGCTGGAATCAGGTCAGCGGAACCCTACGCTGAGCACCTTGTACGCCGTCGCCGGGCAATTGGGCGTGCCGCTGACGTCCCTCGTCGGCACCGTTGCGGGAGTCGAGGCCAGCGATGGCGTGCTCACCGCGCGACTGCTGCACGTGGACCAGAATGAGGACGGCACCACGACCGAGGTGTACTGGCTGGACGTTCGCCCCGGTCGCGCGCGCCTGTCGCCGTCACACGGTTCCGCAGTCACCGAGCACGTGCTGGTGCTGCGCGGAACCCTCCGAGCCGGACCGCAAGGTCAGGAGTCCTCAGCGAGCGCAGGGCAGTGGCTGCGCTGGACCAGTGACACCGCGCACAGCTACGAGGCAGTCGGGGTGCCGGCGGAGCCCGTCGCAGCGGTGTGCACGATCACTCTGGGGTGACGAGCCCGGCGAGCTGTCCCGCACGGCAACGACCCCTCGCCTTCACCCTCGTACAGGCCGTTCGGCGCCAGCAGTCCGGCATCCCCGCCCCGAGGTTCGGAGCCGCCGGCTGTCAGGCGGGCGGCTCCGGACCTCGGGGGCACAGCTGGGGTCAGCGGGCGAGCTGCTTCTCGGCGAAGGCCACGAAAGCCGCGACCCAGCCCCGGAGGAACTCGGCCGTGCCTTCGTTGGTGACCTCGCCATCGTCAGCAACCAGGCCTTCAGTGAACTGGATGTAGCCCTCGGGCTGACCAAGAACAGTGGCGTTCGAGAACAGCAGGATGTCCTTGAGGTGCTGCTGCGCGACCGCGGTGGAGATGGGACCCACTGAGGCTCCGATGGTCGCGGAAGGCTTGTCGAGCGAGTTCTGCCCCCAAGGCCGACTCGCCCAGTCGATGGCGTTCTTGAGCGCACCGGGAATGGATCGGTTGTACTCGGGGGTGACGTATACCAGCGCATCCACTTCGGCGATCGCCTTCTTGAACGCGAGAGCGACGTCTGGGTACGCGCTGTCGAAATCATGGTTGTAAAGGGGCAGATCCCCGATGGGGATCTCTACCATCTCCACATCATCCGGCGCCAGTCGGATCAGTGCTTGAGCAAGCTTCCTATTGATGGAAACCGTGGACAGCGAACCGATGAAAATGCCGATCTTCAGTGCCACAAGTGCCTCGTTCTCTTGAGATTGTCAGGGGACGGTATCAATCAGGATCATCAACGCTGAGGCCATGCCCGCTCGACCCCCCGACAGCGGTCAGGCGGCGGACGGCGGCCTCCCCATGCTGGGCCCGGGCGCCAGGTGCCTGCGAGGTGTCACCGCTCCGACCTGGCGCCCAGATCCGGGCCGCGATCAGTGGGCAGAGTATCCGCCGTCCACCAGGTGGTAGCTGCCTGAGATGAACGAAGCCTCGTCGCTGAGCAGGAACAGGGTCAGTGCCGCGACCTCCTTGTCCGTTCCGAGACGGAGTGAGGCGTGCTCACCCTCCAATGCAGCCAGCGTCTCCGCCGACAAGCTCGAACGCACCAGGGGGGTATCGATGAACCCAGGGCCTACGGCGTTGGTACGCACACCCTGAGAGGTGTATTCGAGGGCCGCCACCTTCGTGAGGCCGATCAGCGCATGCTTGCTTGTCACGTAGGCCGCATTCTGCGCGATGCCGACCGAGCCGAGCACTGACGCCATGTTCACGATCGCCCCACCGCCAGACTCGACGATGGCTGGCAGCTGGAACTTCAGGCCGTAGAACACGCCGTCGAGGTCGACGGCCCGCACCCGGTCCCAGGCCGCGATGTCATAGTCTCCGATCAGCTGGGGAGGCGCACCGATGCCTGCGTTGTTGACGGCGAGGTTGAGGCCTCCGAAGGTCTTCTTCGCAAAGTCCACCGCGGCCTCGGAGTCCTCCCACTTCGCCGTGTTCTGGGCAAAGGCGGCCGCCCGACCGCCCGCTGCCACGATCTCGTCCACCACGGTCTGCGCGGCATCAAGATTGATGTCGGTGACCACCACTGCCGCACCTTCAGCAGCGAGCTCTTTTGAGGTCTCAGCGCCGATGCCGCTGCCGCCTCCGGTGACGATCGCTACCTTGTTCTCGAACCTGGACACGATGGCCCTTCTTCCGTGTTGCTCAGGGGACGCGACCTTCGCGTCCCGGAAACTCCATGCGTTGCTATGGACCTAACCGTCGCTGCCCGCGGAGTATTTCACTGCTCGGACCGGTCACGCCCCTCGAGTGCCCGCAATCGAGGCAATCCCTGCCACCGGCGCATCGGACGTGACAGAAGTCACGCGTGACGGGGCCCGCACCGGCGCGTGGGCAAGGATCAGCCCGGTGAATCCTTGGATCCGGTGATGCGGGTGGGCGTCAGGGCTGACGCGCGAGGCATGATCCGGATCCGCGGACCGCCTCGGAGCGCATGCGCGCCGAAGCAGGGCGGTGAGTGCCGGTCACAGAGTGAACTCGACTTCAGCGCCCGTGCCTTCGTATTCAG
>JAATES010000038.1 GCA_015655615.1 Actinomycetales bacterium | reverse complement strand
TGCGGTGAGGCGCGGGAGGAGCTGTGAGGGCGGAGGGACACGTCGCGACGTGCCGACGGCGGACCCCCTGACTGTGTGCTGGGCGAGGATTCTCAGTGAACGATCAGGCGGGGACCAGTGCATCTCGTAGGATTGCAGGACCGTGGGACCATGGTCCCTTTCCGACTCTGTGCCGTGCCCGGTGCAGGGCATGTTGCAGCACTCCCCTTTCCCATGATCGTTGCCCCTGCACGGGGGCATCGTCCTCCAGGAGGCCTGACAGATGACTTCCCGCGACGTCCCCCAGACGACGACACCCGGCAGCACCGATGCCCCTCCGTCACCCGCCCTCGCTCCACCGGGCCCGCCCACGTGGGCCAGACCACAGGCGTCCACCGTCGGCCTGGCGATCTTCGCCTCACGGTGGCTGCAGGCTCCCTTGTACTTCGGGCTGATCGTCGCCCAGGCCGTGTACGTCTGGCAGTTCATGCTGGAGCTCTGGCATCTTGTCGAGGGAGTGTTCGGAGGCGACCCGCTCGACGAAGCTGCGACGATGCTCATCGTCCTCGGACTCGTCGACGTGGTGATGATCTCCAACCTGCTCATCATGGTGATCATCGGCGGGTACGAGACGTTCGTGTCGCGCATCCGGCTCGACGGTCACCCGGACCAGCCGGAGTGGCTCAGTCACGTCAACGCCAACGTGCTCAAGACGAAGCTCGCGATGTCGATCATCGGCATCTCGTCGATCCACCTGCTGCGGACCTTCATCGAGTCGAGTTCCGGCGGAGTCACCGAGTCCACGATGCTCTGGCAGACGATCATCCACCTCGCCTTCGTGGTCTCGGCGATGGCCTTGGCGTGGATCGACAAGATCAGCCGCGTGCCTGAGCAGCACTGACCACCGGCGCTTTACGATGGTGGTGTGATGACTGCCGCCGAACCGCCGCGCCCCGTCCAGACGCAATATGAGGAGTTGTTGCGCCTGGTCACCGAGCACGGCACCGCTAAGGCCGACCGCACGGGGACGGGCACCCGCAGCGTCTTCGGGCATCAGATGCGGTTCGACCTCTCGCAGGGCTTTCCGCTGATCACCACCAAGCGTGTCCACCTCAGATCGGTGGTGGGGGAGTTGCTGTGGTTCTTGCGCGGGGAGTCGAACGTGCGATGGCTCCAGGACAACGGCATCCGGATCTGGAACGAGTGGGCGGACGCCGACGGTGAGCTCGGCCCGGTCTACGGGGTGCAGTGGCGCTCCTGGCCGACGCCGGGCGGCCAGCACATCGATCACATCGCACGGGTGCTGGAGCAGCTGCGCACCAACCCGGACTCACGCCGGATCATCGTCTCAGCCTGGAACGTGGCGGACCTCGATGCGATGGCGTTGCAGCCCTGCCACGCCTTCTTCCAGTTCTACGTGGCCGACGGCAGGCTGAGCTGCCAGCTCTATCAGCGCAGCGCGGACCTGTTCCTGGGCGTGCCGTTCAACATCGCCTCCTACGCGTTGCTGACGCACATGGTGGCACAGCAGGTGGGGCTGGAGGTCGGAGACTTCGTCTGGACGGGTGGCGACTGCCACATCTACGACAACCACACGGCCCAGGTCGCCGAACAACTGAGCCGATCGCCGTACCCGTTCCCGCGCCTGGCGCTGCGCCAGGCGGCTTCGTTGTTCGACTACGACTTCGACGACGTCCAGGTGCTGGACTACGAGCACCACCCCGCCATCAAGGCCCCGGTGGCCGTGTGAGCGCATCGTCCCCGAGCCCGTCCCGCGACGGAAGCGTCGGGGCGATCTGGGCGCAGGCCCGGGGCCGGGTGATCGGTGCGGACGGCACGATTCCGTGGCACCTCCCGGAGGACCTGCGGTTCTTCAAGCAGACGACTCTCGGCTCTCCGGTGATCATGGGCCGGGGGACGTGGGACTCCCTGGCCGAGCCGTTCCGGCCACTGCCGGGCAGGGCGAACATCGTGGTCTCCCGTATGCTCCCTGCCGCGCCCGGTGCTCGTGTGGTCCGGTCGCTGGAAGCGGCGTTCGACGTGGCACGTGCGCTGGCGGTCGAGGGGCAAGGCGTCGACGACCCGGGCGCTGACGAACCCGGTGCCCGCCCAGAGCCCGTCGCGTGGGTGATCGGTGGTGCACAGCTGTACCAGCAGGCGCTCGCGCTGATCGACGTCGCTGTGATCACGGAGATCGACCTGACGGTGACGGGCGACGCCTACGCTCCGGAACTGGGTGACGAGTGGACGCCGGTCTCCACCGCAGCCTCGCCCGGTGCCCCGGGCGAGGATTCGTGGCTGGTGTCCGGGTCAGGCGTGCGCTACCGGTTCACGACCTATGAGCGGCACGTTCCCGGACGGGGCGCGGAGAGCGCTGTGTAGCGCTGAGGCGCTGGACCTCCGGCGGGGCGTGCCGCATGTGATCGGCCGCCTCTTGCAGGCCGGGCGTCGCTGGCATTGGCGCCTGCTCGTCCAGGTCATCGCCTCCGACCTCAAGGACTACCGTGTGAGTCGTGG
>JAATES010000297.1 GCA_015655615.1 Actinomycetales bacterium | reverse complement strand
TACCGCGGAGAACTGTCCGGCACGGTGACGTTGACCGTGTTCCCCACCGCAGGGCAATTGCTGCTGGCGGGTGTGCTGGCGCGCCTCGCCAATGCCCCCGGCATCAGGCTCGAGGTGCGCGACGTCGACGTCGCGACGGCAGACTACCCGGAACTGGCCAATGGGAGCGACGTCGTCCTGGGGCATCGCACAGAGGGCTCGGAGACGTGGGACACCTCGGGCTGCATCATCGTTCCGCTGCTGCGCGAGCCACTGGATGTCGCTCTGGCACCGGATCACCCTGAGGTCGGCAGGACGGAGGTGCGTGCGGCCGACATCGCGGACGAGACCTGGATCTCCGTTCCGGAGGGGTGGCCGTTCGATCGGCTGCTGACGGGCTGGTTCGGTCAGAGCGGTCTGCGTCCGCGCATCTCTCAGCGCGTCACCGATCTGAGAATCCAGGAGGCGCTGGTCGCCTCGGGGCACGGCCTCGCACTGATCCCGCGATTTGCCGCAGACGACCGCGAGGGGCACCGCCTGGCGATGCTGCCCGTCGCGGAGTTCGACGCGCACCGCCACATCGCCGCACTGGCCTTGCCGGACCGCGCCGAGCGCCGGGCGGTCCGGGCGGTCCTCAGGGCATTGCGGGAGGCCGCCCGCGATGTGGTGCGAGGCCGCACAGCTCAGACGAGGCCGACCACGGCAGATCGGGAGGCGAAGTGACGGGGGTACAGGACGGACACTGGGGAGGGGCAGCGAGTCCAGCTGACCTGACGAGGACGGGTCAGGGGACGGCAGTGGGCCACGGAGAGGGAGAGGTGGACGAGCTCACCCGAGGGGTCTTCCGGGAACTCGCCAACCACATCGCCAAAGGTGTCGTGATCGTCTCCGCTCGGCATCGCGGGCTCGACTACGCCACCACGGTCACGGACGTGCTCTCGGTGTCCTGGGACCCTCCCACGCTGCTAGTGAGCCTGTATTCGCTGGGCCGGATGGCCGAGGCCGTCGAGGCGTCAGGCACCTGGGGAGTCAGCGTGCTGACCGCCGGGCAGCGTCCGGTGGCCGACTGGCTCGCGGAGCCGGGGACTCCGCTGGTCGGGCTCCTGGATCAGGTCCCGCACCTCAGGCGCGATCCTGAGGGCCCCGCGCTGATCGAGGGTGCCTCAGCGTGGTTCGAGGTGCGCACCACGGCGTCGGTCGAGGTCGCGACGCACACGCTGTTCGCCGGCGAGGTGGCCTGGATGAGTGCGGGGACGGCGGGTCCGCCGGGTCCGCTGGTGCGATACCGGTCCGGCTATTCGGCATTGGACTAGCGGTCGGAAGACTCGCGGTGACCGTGACACGCGGCTAGATCCAGAGGGATCCCAGCCACATGTGGCTCTCCCACAACCACCGGGGGATCGACAGCCCCGCCCAGATCGGATAGAAGTACGCACTGACCAGTGCGATCACGCCGAGGTAGATCCCGATGCGCACGCGGATGCCGCGCTTCTTGCGGCGCGCCCGCCGGATGACGGCATCGGGCTGCAGCGTCGGATGGGCCACGACCGTGTTGGCGAGGGTGTCACAGCGTTCTAGCCTGATGGCGATCACGTAGCAGACCGCCAGCACCATGAAGGGGACGAAGGCCACGGTGTAGAAGGTGAAGATCGTCCGCTTGCTGAAGAACAGCCAGGGAACCCAACCGCCCACGAGACCTGCCACGACAGCGCCGGCCCGCCAGTCGTGGCGTCGCAGCAGCGCCCAGATCACCACGACCAGGGCCAGCGTCGCCGTCCACCACAGGACCGGGTTGCCGATGGCGAGGATCGCGGAGATGCAGTCGTCGACCCCGCATCGCCCCGAGCCATCCGTGGTCTCGGCCCAGTAGAACGAGGTGGGCCGGAGCTGGAGCAGCCAGCCCCACGGGTTCGACATGTAGTCGTGGTGAGAGGTCAGGTGGGTGTGGAACTGGTACATCTGGCTGTGGTATTCGACGAACGAACGCCAGGAATCCCAGGCGGATCCCGCCCACTGCGGCAGCCAGCCGGGGTACGTCATGGGGTGGGAGGCGGCCCAGTCCCGGCCCCAGGACGCCGGATGTGCGAACCAGGACCACCAGGAGGCCAGGTAGACGCCGACGGCAGTCAGGACGAGCGTCATGAACGCCGGCAGGGCGTCGTTGAGAAGCCACGTCAGGCCCCAGTGCTGGCCCCGGATCGAGCGGCGGGCGCTGAGGTCCCACCACACGGTGAGCACTCCGAAAGCCGCCACGAAGTACAGCCCGGACCATTTCGTGCCGCAGGCCAGCCCGAGGCTCACTCCGGCGGCGAGCCGCCACCACCGGAATCCGACGTGCGGGGTCAGGGAGCGCACCGGTCGTCCGGCGTCGATGAGGATCGCGGCCTGGTGTGCGAGCCGTCTGCGGAACTGCTCGCGGTCCGCGACCAGGCAGGCGAAGGCGATGAGGGCGAAGAGCATGACGAAGTTGTCCAGCAGCGCGGTCCGTGACATCACGATCGCCATGCCGTCGATGGCCAGCAGACCACCGGCGATGGTGCCGACGACGGTCGAGCCGAAGAGCCGGCGGGCCGTTCGGGCCAGGATGAAGACCGCTAGGACTCCGGCCAGGACTGTGGCGATCCGCCAGGCCCAGGGGTTCTCGACGCCTCCGGCCTGAATGCCCATGGCGATCAGCCACTTGCCGACGGGCGGGTGCACCGTGTAGCTCGCCTGCGTGGTGAAGATGTCGGTGATCCCGGAGGAGAACCGGTCGTCGGGCTCGTCGGGCCACTGGGCGTCATAGCCGAGCTGAAGCAGCGTGTACGCGTCCTTGACGTAATACGTCTCATCGAAGACGAGCGAGTGCGGCGAGTTGAGGTTGAAGAGCCGCAGTGCGGCTGCCAGGACTGTGACAAGGGCGGGCCCGAGCCAGCCCCAGAGCCGGTCCCGCGTGGTCGATCCGAGGGTCAGCGTGCGCGCTGACAGGAGTCCGGCGAGCAGGCGATGATGCGTCGACAGCTCCGGTGCGGCCAGGCCTGGTTCCGTGACGGCCTGGCCGCCGGTTGCCGCAGCGATGGCATGCCTGGGGCCAGCCGTCATCGCAGACTGGCCCGGATCGGCTGCGGCGGCACGCTCGGAGTGTGGCAGCACCACGGCGGTCACTCCCGTGCTGACCTGCTCCATGGCTAGCCGTTCGCTGACCGAGGGCCAGGCGGGCCGTTCCGGAGCCGGAGGCGCGTTCGTGTCGGAGGTGGCGTCATCCGCGGCTGTCTCATCGTTCCCCTGCACGTGGGCCATGCTACGACGGACCACCTTGTCCTCGCTGTGCGGATGCCGTGTGGCGGCTGGCCGGGCTCTCATTCTGCCTGGCGTGTGTCACGCTGGCTGCATGGATGAGCAGAAGCCCGGCCAGCTGATCCTGGCCGGCACACCCATCGGCAATGCCGAGGACGCCTCGGCACGGCTGCGCAGACTACTGGCGGAGGCCGACATCATTGCCGCTGAGGACACTCGCCGGCTGCATGCCCTGGCGGCGCGGCTGGGCGTCGAGATCGCCGGGAAGGTGGTCAGCCACCACGAGCACAACGAGAGCGAACGCAGCGCGGGCCTCCTGGCGTCGGTCGAGGCCGGGCAGACTGTGGTCGTGGTGTCCGACGCGGGGATGCCGACGGTCTCGGACCCGGGCTACCGGGTCGTCACAGCGGCCGTCGAACGCGGCCTGCCGGTGACCACGGCCCCGGGCCCCAGTGCCGTGACCACGGCACTGGCCGTCGCCGGGCTGCCGACTGATCGCTTCACCTTCGAGGGCTTCGCGCCCCGCAAGGACTCTGATCGGCGCAGGGCCTTCACGGAACTGGCGCAGGAGCGCCGCACGATGGTCTTCTTCGAGTCGCCGCACCGGGTGGCGGCGACGTTGGCGGCCATGTCCGCGATCTGGGGCGAGGATCGTCGTGCCGCGGTGTGCCGTGAACTGACGAAGACCTACGAGGAGGTGTTGCGGGGCACTCTGCGGCACCTTGCCGAGCAGACCGCGGCGGACCAGGTCCGCGGCGAGATCGTGATCGTCGTCGAGGGAGCCTCGCCGCCTGCGGCGCGGTCGCCGTCGGAGCTGGTGCCGGCGGTGCTGGCCAGGGTCGATGGCGGTGAACGGCTGAAATCAGTGGTGGCCGAGCTGGCGACGCGCCATGACGTGAGCAAGCGGGACCTGTACGCCGCCGCGATCTCCGCACGCCAGTAGCGGGCCGCAGCGTCACCTCACGCCCGCGTCGCGCGGTTCCAGGCCGTCCGGACGGTGAGTGTGGCTGCCGGACCGGACGGGCGAACGCCTACGATGAGGGCATGTCTTCCCCCGCTCAGTCGTTCTACCTCACGACCCCGATCTACTACGTCAACGATGCGCCGCACATCGGCCACGCCTACACCACTGTCGCGGCGGACGTCCTGACCCGGTGGCACCGCCAGCGTCAGGAGCACGTGTGGTTCCTGACGGGAACCGATGAGCACGGCGAGAAGGTCATGCGGACGGCCCAGGCCAATGGGGTCGCCCCGCAGCAGTGGGCGGACAAACTGGTCGACGAGTCGTGGCTGCCGGTGCTCAAGCTCCTTGACATCCGCAACGATGACTTCATCCGCACCACCCAGCCCCGCCACACCGAGGCGGTGCAGAAGTTCATCCAGAAGCTCTATGACGCAGGCCAGATCTATGAGGGTTCTTTCGAAGGTCCGTACTGCGTCGCCTGTGAGGAGTACAAGGTCCCCGGCGATCTGGACGACGGCACGGGCGAATTCGCCGGACAGCTGGTGTGCAAGATCCACGGGCGTCCCGTCGAGCAGCTCAGCGAGGACAACTACTTCTTCCCGCTGAGCCAGTACGGTGAACGACTGCTGGCACTATACGAGGAGCACCCCGAGTTCGTGCAGCCCGCCAGTGCCCGC
>JAATES010000264.1 GCA_015655615.1 Actinomycetales bacterium | reverse complement strand
GCGGCCATCGCTGAAGAGCCTGACGCGGTCGTCGACATCGCAACGCTGACGGGCGCCCAGGTCGTGGCGCTGGGTCACCGCGTCGCCGGTGTCATGGGCACCGAGTCCATGCGGAGCCGAGTTCTCAGCGCCGGCGAGGCGACCGGCGAGCAGTTCTGGCCCATGCCGCTGCCCAGCGAACTGCGCAAGAGCTTCTCCTCGAAGATCGCCGATCTGGCGAACATTGGCAATCGGTCCGGTGGCATGCTCGTGGCCGGCCTCTTCCTCCAAGAATTCGTGGCGGACACGCCGTGGGCCCACTTGGACGTCGCCGGGCCGGCGTTCAACGAGTTCGAGCCTTACGGCGGCATACCCAGCGGCGGCACGGGTTTCGGATTGCGCACGCTGCTCGCACTGGCTGAAGGCTTCTCGCAGGTGGCAGAGTGACCAATTCGTGTCCAGAAGCTGATTCCTGATGTGTTCTTCATCGCACTTGTCCACGGACCTAGGGCCTGGAAGCACTTTCGGGTTGGAGCACAGGGCCGGGGAGTGACACCATGAGCAGGTATCCCACCGTCATCCGCACCGAAGGAGCTGTCCGTGGCCGACGACACTGCCACCACTGAATTCGACATCGTTGTGCTGGGAGGCGGGAGCGGCGGCTACGCGACCGCGCTGCGCGCGGCCGAGCTCGGTCACCGCGTCGCCCTCGTTGAAGGTGACAAGCTGGGCGGGACCTGCCTGCACTACGGCTGTATCCCCACCAAGGCGCTGCTGCATGCCGCAGAGGTGGCCGATGAGGCCCGCGAGGCCCACACAGTCGGCGTTCGTGCCGAGCTCCATGGCATCGACGTACCGCAGGTCAACACGTACAAGGACGGCGTGATCGGCCGCCTCTACAAGGGTTTGCAGGGTCTCGTCTCCTCCCGGAAGGTCACGGTCATCACGGGCTGGGGCACGCTGAGCGGACCCGACTCCGTCGACGTCGACGGAGTGCGCTACACCGGCAAGCACATCGTGCTCGCCACCGGGTCCTACTCCAAGTCCCTTCCCGGGCTCGAAATCGGCGGACGAGTCATCACCTCGGATGCTGCGCTCACACTCGACTATGTCCCGGGGTCGGTCATCATCCTGGGCGGCGGCGTCATCGGCGTGGAGTTCGCCTCCGTCTGGAAGAGCTTCGGTGCCGATGTCACCATCGTCGAGGGTTTGCCACACCTGGTGCCCAATGAGGACGAGGCCCTCAGCAAGGCCCTGGAGCGGTCCTACCGCAAGCGCGGGATCACCTTCAATCTGGGTGACCGCTTCGCGGGAGTGACCCAGAACGACTCCGGCGTTCGGGTGACGCTGGAGTCGGGTAAGACGTTCGACGCCGAGCTCCTGCTCGTCGCCGTCGGGCGCGGGCCGCGTACCGCCGACCTCGGCTTCGAGGCTCAGGGCCTGACCCTCGACCGTGGCTTTGTGATCGTGGACGAGAAGCTGCACACCGGAGTCGGCAACATCTGGGCCGTCGGTGACATCGTGCCAGGCCTCCAACTGGCTCATCGCGGCTTCCAACAGGGAATCTTCCTGGCAGAGCAGATCAGCGGGCTGTCACCGGCGCCTATCATCGAGGCCAACATCCCGCGCGTGACCTACTGCAACCCCGAGGTCGCCTCGGTGGGTCTGACTGAGGCCAAGGCCAAGGAGACCTATGGCGACGATGGCGTCGAGACCCTCGAGTACAACCTCGGAGGCAATGGCAAGAGCCAGATCCTCGGCACACAAGGATTCATCAAACTGGTCCGTGCGAAGAGCGGTCCGGTGGTCGGTGTTCATATGATCGGGGCTCGCGTCGGCGAGTTGATCGGTGAGAGCCAGCTCATTGTGAGCTGGGAGGCCTACCCTGAGGACGTGGCGTCCTTGATCCATGCACACCCCACCCAGAACGAGGCACTCGGAGAGGCTTTCCTGGCACTCGCTGGCAAGCCCCTGCACGCCCACAGCTGACCCCCCGAAGGAGAGATTGAGGTCATGTCCCAGAACGTGCAGCTCCCAGCCCTCGGTGAGTCCGTCACCGAAGGCACCGTCACCCGCTGGCTCAAGAACGTCGGCGACACCGTCGAGGTCGACGAGCCATTGCTCG
>JAATES010000404.1 GCA_015655615.1 Actinomycetales bacterium | reverse complement strand
GGCCGGGTCCGCCCGGTAGAACCGCTCGAAAATCCGCTCCCGCTGTTCCGCGGTGATCCCTACGCCCTCATCGAGCACGACGAAGTCCACCAATCCGCCGTCGGCCCGCACGGCGATCCGCACTGGAGTCCCGTCCGGGGAATAGGAGACGGCGTTGTCGACGAGGTTTCGCAGGGCCGTGACCAGCAAGTCGTAGTCCCCGTACACCCGCAGGCCGGATGCTTCCGGTGCCACAATCTCATGGTGGCGGGCATTGGCGACCGTGCGCGCCCGATCCACAGCATCGTGAACGACGTCGTCGACCGAGACGACGGTGGCTTCGAGAGCTGCCGCAGCGCCCTGGAGTCGAGACAGCTCGATGATGTCGTGCACCAGGGCCGCCAGCCGCTGGGCCTCCTGGCGGGTGCGCCCCGCAAAGCGCCGGACGGCGACTGGGTCATCCGCCGCATCTTCGAGGGTCTCCGCCAGCAGGGAGATCGCTCCGACGGGAGTCTTGAGCTCATGCGACACATTGACGGCGAAGTCTTGGCGAATCTCCTCGATCCGCCGAGCCTGGGTGCGGTCATCGGCGAAGACGACGACGAAGTCGTTGGTCAGATGCGCAACGCGCACGGCCACCACCAGGCGACCGCCGCCGGACGGGCCGCGTGGCAAGTGCAGTTCCTCATCGAGGATGTCACCCGTGCGGCGCACCTCATGGACCATCTCCCGCAGCCGCTCATGGACCAGGGCATCGCCGCGGACGAGTCCCAGTGCATAGGCGGCCGCCGAGGCACGGACCACGTCATCGTCGGAGGCCAGAACGATCACCGCCGAACGCACGACCGCCAGGACGCGCACGATGCCGTCATCGAGAACAGGTTCGAGCGGACCGCTCGCGCTCGCGCCGACGGCGGCACCCTGATGGTAACGAGCCCGCTCGCTGTGCCGGAACGCCACCGAGGACCCTACTCCCACGACCAGGCCGACCATCCCGGCCAGCAAGACCCACCACCCGCCGGACGTGCCGACCCATGATCCATCCACAGAGCCAGGGTACGTTCTGGACACGGCGGCAGCCGGACATCCCGAACCGACGGGTCACCCCTCCCCAGGAATTCATGTCCGGGTCACTCCGCGTTCACGTGCCCCTTGCACCGTGCACACCCGGTCCGGCCATGCTGTGAGACACCACACTGAAAGGCAGGCGCATGCGCGACATCTTCGAGGCGGAGCTCGCCCAGCTGGGCGACGACCTGATCACGATCAGCACCATGGTCCATTCCGCCATCCGCGACGCGGGGACCGCGCTGCTGACGGCTGACGTGGAACGGGCACAGCGGGTCATCGCCGCCGACGCCGACATCGATGAGCTGGCGCGCCAGGCCGACGAGCGCAGCGTCCTGCTGCTAGCCCAGCAGGCCCCCGTCGCCACCGACCTCCGAGTGGTCGTCAGTGCGCTGCGGATGAGCGCCACACTGGAACGGATGGGGGATCTCGCACAGCACATCGCCCAAGTCGCTCGCCGCAGCTATCCGGCACTCGCGATTCCCGAGGGCATCACCCCGGTCTTCACGGCGCTCCAGGATGCGTCGGTCCGACTGGCCGAGCGCGTGACCACGCTGCTGGAGACCCGCGACCTCACGGCTGCCAATCAGATCGAGCAGGACGACGACATGATCGATGACCTGCACCACGACACCTTCGCCGCGCTGCTGAACCCGCGGTGGTCCGGGACCGCCCAGGAGACCATCGACATCACCCTGGTAGGCCGGTACTACGAGCGGTTCGGAGACCATGGCGTCTCGATCGCCCGCCGCGTGATCTACCTGGTCACGGGCGACGACGCCCGCACCTGACCACCGCATCCCCACCTTGGCCGCAGCACTGTGGGCGCACCTCTCCGGCTTTCGGAGGGCTGCGCCCACAGACCGCTGAAGCGTGGGGACTACTTCTTCTTGCCCTGGTTGGCAACCGCCTTGATCGCCTCGGCCGCAGCGGCGGGGTCCAGGTACGTGCCACCAGGCACGACGGGCTTGAAGTCCTCATCGAGCTCGT
>JAATES010000345.1 GCA_015655615.1 Actinomycetales bacterium | reverse complement strand
GGGAGGCACGAACGTGTCCGGCGGCCAGCGGCAACGCCTCGCCATCGCGCGTGCACTGATCGGCAGACCTCCTGTGCTCCTGTTCGACGACTCGTTCTCCGCGCTCGATTACGCCACCGACCGGGCATTGCGTGAGGCTTTGGTGCCGGTCGTCCGCGAGTCCACGATGATCGTGGTGGCTCAGCGAGTCGCCACCATCAGGCATGCACAGCAGATCATCGTGCTCGATGCCGGGCGCGTCGTCGGTCGGGGCAACCACGATGAGCTGCTGGCGACGAACGAGACCTACCAAGAGATCGTCTATTCCCAACTCTCCGCTGAGGAGGCCACCGCATGAGTGACGAACCGACTGGTCGCAGCGAGGCCACCACCACGACCGACACCGAACCTCCCACACCGACCCGACTCGAGCGACCCACCGGCGGTCGCGGTCACGGCCCGATGGCGCATGGAGCCGGCATGCCGACCGAGAAGCCGATGGACTTCAAGGGATCCGCCCTCCGCTTTGCTCGCTACCTGAGCCCCTACCGGGTGCGTGTGGCTGTCGTCCTCGTGCTCGGAGTCGTTTCCGTGGCTCTCGCGGTGAGCGGGCCCCGCATTCTGGGGCGCGCCACCGATGTCATCTTCGAAGGCGTGTTCGGCAAGGCCATGGCCGGAGTCTTCCCCGCCGGGACCACGACGGAGCAGGCCGTGGCGGCGTTGCGGGAATCGGGCCAGAACACGCCGGCGGACCTGCTGGCCGGCATGTCGCACGTCGTGCTCGGGCAGGGGATCGACTTCACAGCTCTGCGCGGCGTCCTGTTCGGCGTCGTGGCGGTCTACGTGGGCGCCTTCCTGTTCGGGTGGCTGCAGAACCGGATCACCGCCTATGTCGTGCAGCGTACTGTCTACCGGTTGCGGCAAGACATCGAGGAGAAACTCAATCGGTTGCCGTTGCGATACTTCGACCGCCAGCCCCGCGGTGAGGTGCTCTCCCGGGTGACCAACGATGTCGACAACGTGTCCCAGACCCTCAGCCAGGCTCTCGCGCAGCTGATGACGTCGATCCTGACAGTCGCCGGAGTGCTTGCCATGATGTTCTGGATCTCCTGGATCCTGGCACTGGTGGCCCTGGTCACCGTTCCGCTGGCAGTGTGGACGACCACCACCATCGCCAAGCGCTCGCAGCCTCAGTTCATCGAGCAGTGGGCATCGACCGGGCGTCTCAACGCACAGGTGGAGGAGATGTACACCGGGCATGCGCTCGTGAAGGTCTTCGGCCACCAGGATCAGGCCATCGAATCCTTCGCCGAAGAGAATTCGTCCCTCTATGAGGCCAGCTTCCGGTCGCAGTTCATCTCCGGGATCATCCAGCCGGTCATGGGATTCATCGCCAACCTCAACTACGTGATCGTGGCCGTCGTCGGCGGGCTGCAAGTGGCATCCGGCACTCTCACGCTGGGCTCGGTCCAGGCCTTCATCCAGTACTCGCGTCAGTTCACCCAGCCGCTGACCCAGATCGCCTCGATGATGAACCTGCTGCAATCGGGAATCGCCTCGGCCGAGCGAGTCTTCGCCTTGCTCGACGCCGAGGAACAGGCTCCGGATCCGATTGATGCCGTCGAGGTCGAGCAGGTGACCGGACAGGTGGAATTCGATGGCGTCGGCTTCCGGTACCTGCCGGATCAGCCGCTGATCGAGGACCTGACGATCGCAGCTGCACCAGGTCAGACGATTGCGATCGTGGGCCCCACGGGCGCGGGGAAGACGACGTTGGTCAACCTTCTGCTCCGCTTCTACGACATCGACTCCGGCAGCATCACCCTGGACGGGGTGGACACTCGGAAGATGACCCGAGCCGGTCTGCGCAGCAATATCGGCATGGTGCTCCAGGACACGTGGCTGTTCAAGGGAACCATCGCTGAGAACATCCGCTACGGTCGTCCGGGCGCCACTGATGAGGAGTTATTGGCTGCAGCGACGGCGACCTATGTCGATCGTTTTGTTCGAGCACTCCCGGACGGGTATGACACGGTCCTCGATGACGACGCCG
>JAATES010000285.1 GCA_015655615.1 Actinomycetales bacterium | reverse complement strand
GACGGACTCCTCACGGATCACTCGCTCGGCGCGCTCGGCCTCGAGCTCGGCGAGCCGGGCCGCGAAAGCCTTGCCGATCCGCCCGCGTGCTGGTCCGACCAGTTTTCCTGCGACGGCCTTGTCCGGGCCCGGGAGTGCGCCGATCGCGCGATTCACCAGCGCCAACGCCGAGGTGTCCCCGCTGTGGGCGAGCCGGGCCGCCTTGAGCTCGTCGATCGTGGAGGCCTGCGCGGCAGCGTCGATCGCACGAGCCACCGCCGCGGCGATACCGGCTTCGTCCAGCGGCGAGAGCACGCCGCCGTCTGTGGTGGGCATGTCAGCCTTCCGTCGTTCCGAGGATGAGGTGCGTGGCGCCGTGGCACCACCAGGAGACCAGTTTAGTGGCGCGCACGACCCCGGTCGCATCCAGGTCGCCCGTGGCTGCGAAAGCGCGGCTTCAGCGCGGCGAACGTCAGTGGAACCGTGCCGGCTCAGCACACCAATATGATCACTCACTCATTGAGTTTGATCATTCGAGCAGACTGACTCTATGCTGCCACCATGGACACGGCAGAACGGCATCGGCGCATCATGGCGGCGCTCCGTGAACGGGGCACCCTGACGGTGAGTGCACTCACCGAGGAACTGGAGGCCTCCGCGGCCACGGTACGTCGCGATCTCGCCGATCTCGACGCCCGCGGCGCACTGCGCCGCACCCACGGCGGCGCCCGACGTGTCGCGCTGCAGGGCATTGAGGTGCCCTTCGCCGATCGCTCGGATCAGGGCGCGCTCGCCAAGGCTCGGATGGCCGAGGCGGTCGCGGACCGCCTGCTTCCCGGAGAGGCCGTCCTCCTCGACTCGGGAACCAGCTGCCTCGCCGTCGCACAGGCGGTCCGTGACCAGCACCTCACCGTGACTCCGCTCTCCTTGCAGGTGGCGAACCATCTGTCCGAGGCACCGCACATCCATCTGGTGCTGCCGGGCGGCGAGATGCGCCCGGGCGAGCAGTCGTTCGTCGGGCCGCTCGCCGAGTCCAGTGTGCGCCACCTGAACTTCGACACCGTCGTGATCTCGGGATGCGCGGCCTCGCTGACGCGCGGCGTCACCGCGCATGACCTGGCCAGCGCACAGATCAAGAGCACGGCCCTAGCCTCAGGGACCCGCGCCATCCTGCTCTGCGACGAAGCCAAATGGGACACCGTAGCCTTCGCTCAGGTCGCACCGTTGAGCGCGTTCACCCTGCTGGTCACCGACCACCTGCTCGACCAGGCCGAGACCGCCTACTGCGCGGACCACGACATCGACGTGGTGACCGTATGACGACCGACGTCGAGGCGCGGACCAGGCGCGCCCGAATCGCGACCTTCGCGGCCTTCGCCGTCAACGGCCTGATCATGGCGACCTGGGTCATCAGCATCCCGTCGATCCAGGACCGCACCGGCGTCAGCCACGGCATGCTCGGCGGGCTCCTCCTGGTCCTCGGCGGGGGCGCCTTCGTCGGCATGCAGTTCTGCGGCTGGCTCGCAGACAAGCTCGGCAGCCGTCACACCGTGCTCGGCAGCGCGGTGACCCTCGCCGCCGTGGCCGTGCTCCCCGGGCTCGCCACCAGCCCGCTGGCCCTAGGAGCGGCGCTGCTAGTGTTCGGCATCGCCCTAGGGGGCATGGACGTGGCGATGAATGCTCATGCCGTGGTCGTTGAACGCCGCTATCCGCGCCCGATCATGGCGGCGTTCCATGCCTTCTACTCGATCGGCGGCGCGCTCGGATCCCTTCTGGGTGCGGGACTCCTGGCTCTGGACTGGGCATCGTGGGAGGTCCTGGCCGCAGGCTCGGCGGTGGGGATCGTCACCACGGTCGCCATGAGGGGCTCGCTGCTGCCACGCTCTGCCGAGGGAACGGCCTCAGCGGCCACGACCGAGGACGCCATCCCCGAGAGCACCACCGCGCGCGCTCCCTGGTGGCGTCTGCCTCGGGCGATCTGGCTGCTCGGCGGAGCAGCCTTCCTGCTCATGCTCGCCGAGGGAGTGGCCAACGACTGGAGCGCACTGCAGCTCACCGAGCGATTCGAAGTCCCGGGCTCGGTGGCAGCGCTAGGCTACGGTGCCTTCACCGTCTCGATGACCGCGGGACGTCTGCTCACCGATCGCGTCGTGGTCAAGGTCGGCCCCGCCCGGGTCATCAGCTACGGAGCGCTCATCGCCTCGTCGGGACTTGCACTGATCGTGCTCTCCCCGGCCCTGTGGCTCAGTGTTGCTGGTTGGAGCGTGCTCGGGCTGGGGCTCTCCGGTGGGGTGCCGCAGTTGTTCACCGCAGCAGGGAACCTGACCGCCGGTGCCTCCGGCGTGACCATGTCGCGAGTGGTGGGCATGGGGTACCTGGGGCAGCTCGCAGGCCCGGCGCTGATCGGAGCGGCCGCGAGCCACGTGGCGCTGACCACCGCCCTGATGCTCCCCGCTCTCGGCTGCCTGGCCGTCGTGGTGGGCAGCACGGCGATCGCACCATCCCTCCGGTCGGGATCAGGCCCGGGGACGGCGCAGGAGTGACCAGGTGACGCGGGTCCGCTCGCGTCCCGCCATCGCCGAGGCATAGAGGCATACCGCAGCGGCCGTGGCGAGGTTCAAGGACTCCGCTGCGCCGTACAGCGGAACGCGGATGACTGCGTCGGCCAGTGCTCGATCGTCAGGGGTCAGTCCCCAGGCCTCGTTGCCGAACACCCACGCAGTAGGATCCGTCAGGTCGAGCGTGTCGCCGCCGTCGCCGGGCCGCTGCACCAGGTCGGCCAGTTCGACCTCGCCACCGCCGTCCGCAGCGAAGACCTGGAACCCGGCGGCACGCAGCTCCGTCGTGACCCCGGCCAGTCCCAATCCCGTGATGACGGGCAGGTGGAACAGGGAACCCGCCGTCGACCGGATGACCTTGGGGTTGCCGACGTCGACGCTGTTCTCCGTCAGGATGACCGCATCGGCCCCCGCTGCGTCCGCCGCGCGGATCACCGCGCCGGCATTGCCTGGATCGCGCACCTGGCTGAGCACGGCCACCAGCCGTGCCCCCACCAGCGACTGTCGCAGGAGGTCGAGGAGGGCGTCGTGCTCATGTGGTGCGTCGTCGTCCACGACGGCGAGGAGGCCTTGTGCGTCGGCGCTCAAGGCCTGGAGCACCTCATCGGTGCCCAGGTGGACGGCGAGCCCCCGCGCCATCGCATCCCCGACGATGTCCCCGTGACGGTCCGCGGCGGCCTGGCTCACATACACCTCGCGGATGCGGACAGCTGCGAACCGGATGGCTTCGCGCACGGACTGTGGCCCTTCGACCACCAGCCGTGCTGACCGCCGACGTGCAGAACGCCCGGACAACGCCCGGACCGCCTTCACCCGATCACTGCGAGGATTCGTCAGCGTCAGGGTGAGGGGTTCGGGCATGTCCGGGCGTCCTGTCATGACTCAACGTCCGTCCACCGGGAGTAGCTCGACGCAGAGGTCCGCGTCGAGCTCAGCCAGTGGGATCAGGCGGCCTTGGCCGCGTTGACGTCCTCGGGAAGGGCAGCCTTCGCAACAGCCACCAAGCTGTTGAAGGCGGCGATGTCGTTGACCGCGAGCTCGGCGAGCACACGGCGGTCCACCTCGACCTCGGCGATCTTGAGGCCCTGAATGAACCGGTTGTACGTGAGTCCCTCGGCGCGGGCCGCAGCGTTGATGCGCTGGATCCACAGCTTGCGGAAATCCCCCTTGCGCTTCTTGCGGTCGCGGTAGGCGTAGACCAGGGAGTGAGTGACCTGCTCCTTCGCCTTGCGGTACAGGCGGGACCGCTGGCCGCGGTATCCGCTGGCCCGCTCGAGGGTTGAACGACGCTTCTTCTGGGCGTTGACCGCCCGCTTCACGCGTGCCACGTGATGCTCCTTGCAGTTGGGGACCGATAGAGGGGACCATTCGGCCGCCAGGAGGCGGCCTCTTGGATCACTTACCGAGCAGCTTCTTGATCTTCGAGGTGTCGGCGGGCGAGACGACGAGGTCCTTGCTCAGACGACGGGTCCGGCGGCTGGACTTGTGCTCGAGCAGGTGTCGCTTGTTCGCCTGCTCGCGCATGACCTTGCCGCTGCCGGTGAGGCGGAAGCGCTTCTTGGCCCCCGAGTGCGTCTTGTTCTTCGGCATGGCTGCCGTGTCTCCTTGCGTCTGGTCACGCCGCAGTTGCCGCGTGACGATTCAGTCCGGACGGTGAGTCCGAGCCGGTGGCTGGAATGGTGGTCGAGTCTCAGGAAGCCTCGGGCGCAGGCGCCGGACTGGCAACGCCAGTGCGCTCGGCGGCCTTGCGGCGCTGCTCGCTCTTCGCGTCGGCCTTCTTCTTCACCGGTCCGATCACCATGACCATGTTGCGGCCGTCCTGCTTGGGCATGCTCTCAACGAAGCCGAATTCGGCGACGTCCTCGGCCAGCCGCTGCAACAGGCGAACGCCCATCTCGGGTCGCGACTGCTCACGCCCGCGGAACATGATCATGGTCTTGACCTTGTCTCCTGCAGAGAGGAATCGCACCACGTGACCCTTCTTGGTCTCATAGTCGTGCGAATCGATCTTGAGCCGGAATCGGATTTCCTTCAGTTGCGTGTTCGCCTGGTTGCGACGGGCCTCACGCGCCTTCATGTCGGCCTCGTACTTGAACTTGCCGAAGTCCATGAGCTTGGCCACCGGTGGCCGGGCATCCGGCGCGACCTCGACGAGGTCGAGGTCGGCTTCCTGGGCCAGGTTCAATGCAACCTCAATACGGACGACACCGACCTGTTCGCCTCCGGGTCCGACAAGCCGGACCTCCGGGACGCGAATCCGGTCATTGATGCGCGGCTCGCTGATGTTGTGCTCCTCACGTGCGTCGTCGTGCTTCAGGCAACGAAGAAGGCCCCCGCTGCCGTTGCAGTGGAGGCCCGAAAGTGAGGTGCCGCGAACGACGCGCAGAAGACCGCGCGCCGCATTGCCGTACCTGACACGAACCTGGACCCGGTCGATCTCATCGATCCGTGGGGACTCAGGTGGGAGACGGGCTCCACTTGCGTCGGACCAGTCAGCATCCCTCGCACCGGCCTCGTAAGACGGAGCCGATGACGATATGTTGCAGACGCTGGCCGATCAAAGTATCTCCCATACGGTAGCACAAGAGGAGGGCCAGAGACCAGCCAGTCGTGGCTCACAGGTCGTGGCTCATCCCCCCAAGGCCGGGTCTGCCCCCGCGGACCGCGACGGCGTGGGGGACAATGGTCGCATGACAACCTCCTCGACCCCCGCTCCCCGCGCTGCCCTGCAGACCCAGACGGTGACGGGCGCTCCTGCCGACGGTGAGCAGGCCGAGACGTCGGCTGCTCCGCTTGCGGTCGGCGCACAGCAGCGTGACATCGCCGAGGTGGCTGCCGTCGAGGTCATCACGACCGTGGCCGTGCACCTCATGAGCGCGGCGGCAGTGAAATGCGGCTTGTCCGATAGTCCCACAGCGGCGGAGGACACCGACCTCGACGAGGCTCGGAAGCTCATCATCGCCCTGGCCGGGCTGGTCACCGCGGGGGCGCCCGAGATCGGCACCCAGCATGCACGTTCGCTGCGCGACGGGCTCCGATCGCTTCAGCTGGCCTTCCGTGAGGCGTCACCGTACCCGGATGCCCCCGG
>JAATES010000203.1 GCA_015655615.1 Actinomycetales bacterium | reverse complement strand
CTCCACCACGATGCTCGGCGCCGAGAGCCCGCTGCGAGCGCTCGTCGTCATGGCGGCGACGGCAGGGGGTGTGGTGCTCCTGTTGCGACGAAGGCTGAGCAGACTCTGAAGCGCTCGTCTTACGACGGTGGGCCACGGTCCGCATAGTGGGAGGCGACCGACGACGAGGTCGAGCAGCGCAAGACCACCAAGAACCGGATTCACCTGGACTTCGCGCCGCACATCAGCGACGACCGGCACGCCCAGATCGCGCGACCGCTAGTCTGACCGGTCGCCGGGGTCTGGCCGGTCGCCGGCGCGCGACTCGGCGGCATGCGGTCAGACGGCACTCGGCTTACTCAGTCGGAGCGACGCAGAACTGGTTGCCTTGCGGGTCGGCCAGCACGGTCCAGCCGACGCCACCCAGTTCGTGCGTGGCGACGAGCTCGGCCCCGAGTTCCTGCCAGCGTGCGATCGCGGTGGTCACGGCGTCTGTCACCAGATCGAGGTGGATCCTGTTCTTTCCCGGGCTTATCGCGTTGACCTTCTGAACGGCGAGGCGCTGCTGCCAGTCCGGCACCGCGACGACGACGAACCAGCCGTCGTTCTCGGCTATGACCTCGCCGCCCAGGGCGTCGCCGGCCCGGCCCGTCAGCCCTGGACGCCTGCCAGGAGCATGGCGATCACGACGGCGGCCGACCGGTCAGCTGCATCGTCCACGTGGGCGGCGAACTCGCCGGCTGGTCCGCACAGGTCCGAGACCCCGCGCACCGAGACGAACGGGACACCGAACCGGTATGCGGTCTGCGCCAGTGCGGTCGTCTCCATGTCGACGCTCAGCCCGTCGGGCCATAGCCTGCGGACATCGCCCACCAGCTTTGGCCCGACGAAGGAGTCTCCGGAGAGCATCAGCCCGGTTCGCAGGGTCGCATCCGGCACGCTGGCGGACTGGTCCAGGGCGGCCGCGTGCCACCGGGCATCGGCGAAGAAACGCACCGGCATCCCCGGAACCTGACCCAGGGCGTAGCCGAAAGCGCGGGCGTCTGCCTGGGAATAGGTGTATTCGTCTCCGACGATGACGTCGCCGACCCGGACGTCGACACCCAGCCCGCCGGCAGAACCCGCACTGATCAGCACGGGGACGGACGTACCCCGATGAGCGAGGCCGCTCAGCGCTGCGGCGGCCGCTGCCGCGGAATTGGCGACCCCGATGCCGCTGTGGACCACCAGCAGGTCGCGTCCGGCGATGGTGACCCGGCGGAGCGTCGCGCCACCGACGACGAGGGTGGGCCCGACCGTCTCTCCGGCCGCGTAGAAGGGGGCGGCCTCCTCCGGCATCGCGACCACGATGACGGCCTGCGGCGCTGCGGAGCGGTTCGGCCCGGCGTCGGGCAGCTCGTCCTGCGTGGTCATCCGGTGACGGTCGCCCATTGCTCACGCGCAGCGAGGAAGGTCCGCGCGGCGTCCTGCGCACCCGCAAGCGTGTGATGTGCGCCCCATCCGCACTGCACCTCGTTCGCGGCGGGGACCTCGGTGGCCGCGAGGATGTCCGTCAGCGTCTGGGCGACCAGGTCCGAGACCTCCGGGATGCTCCAGTCGCCCTCGACAAGCAGGTAGAAGCCGGTCTGGCACCCCATGGGAGAGAAGTCGATCACCTGCGTGCTGTGGTTGCGTGCGTGCTCGGCGAACAGGTGCTCGAGCGAGTGGACGGTGTCCATCTCCAGGTGCGCCACATTGGGCTGGGTGAATCGCACATCGAACTTGCTCAGGGTGTCGCCGTGGGGCAGCGCCTTGTGGTCGGCCAGCCGGAGGTAGGGCGCGTGCACGGTCCGGTGGTCGAGGTTGAACGACTCGACGTTCATATGGGGTACAGCGCCACTGCTGGTGGAGGGGGAGTCCTGAGGAGTGTCCATCCCACGAGTCTGCCACGATGCCGGACTCGGTTTCTGGACGTCTCCCACCAAAGGCCTGTGCCGGGGTGCCGGGAAGATGCCATACTCTCCCCATGGCTTCGACGTCGACCACCAAGTCCTCTGCCGCGACCACGAAGAACCCGGGCAGGAAGCCAGGTTCTGGACGGCAGGGAGCTGCGCCCCCGCGCAATGCGATCGACCGGTTCTTCAAGATCTCCGAGCGCGGTTCGACCATTGCGACCGAGATCCGCGGGGGCCTGGTGACCTTCTTCACGATGAGCTACATCATCGTGCTGAACCCGATCATCATCGG
>JAATES010000244.1 GCA_015655615.1 Actinomycetales bacterium | reverse complement strand
GAACAGGTCGGCACCCGTGATCTGTCCGGCGCCGGCGTAGGTCGCCGAGTAGTCGAGTGCGGACGTGCTCCAGGTGGTGTCGAAACTGGCCGCCTTGTGCAGCCAGCCGTCGGCGGTGGACCCGTCGTAGAAGGTCAGGTCCTCGAACACCGCGCTCGAGGTCACGCCGCGCGAGGAGTACAGCCGGATCTCCAGGCTGGTGGAGCCGCTCCATCCCGTCAGGTCTGACACGTTGTAGACGAACGTCCCGGTGGTGGCGGTGTCGCTCTGAATGGTCTTCTCCTGGCCATGGGCGAAGAGCTTCAGCGCCCATTGGTGGGACAGGGTCGGCACGCGTACCGAGAGCTCGGTGTTCTGGTCGATGGGGATCACCGTGCTGCGCACGACTGCCCCGTAGTCGGCCGCTGAGGCAGTCGTCTTCTTCACGATGCCCTGTGCGCCGTTCGACACCAATGTCGCACTGTTCTTGTAGGTGGTCCAGCTGCTGTTGGTCGTCATGTCGTCGCGGAACAGCTCGACCGCTCCGGCGGCGGGATCGGCGGTGGCGGCGTGCAGGGTGAGGCTGTTGATGACCGTCGACTTGCCGAGGCCGCCCGAGGTGAACAACTTGAGTCCCAGACTGTGAGTGCCCGTCATTCCCGTGAGGGTCCGCAGGTCGAACGTGTGCCGTCCGGTCGTGGTCGCGTCGGGGATCACGCTGTCGACGTCGGTGGTGCTGCCGTCCTTGTTCACTTTGACGTTCCAGGTGCCGGTCGTCGAGGCGATGTCCACGGTCAGGTACGGGGTCGCGTCCAGGTCGACCTCGACCTGCTTGGCGAGGGACCCCCAGGTGCCCGAGGTCACGGTCATGGTGGTCGTGGCGCCGTCGCCGATCGAGGTCACATTGCGCAGGGTCCAGCCGTTGGCTGCGGTGTAGGGGCCAGCGACGTCGACGGTGGAGCCCGAGGAGGTGTCGGGACCTGCGGCGGAGCCCTGGAACGTCTGCAGCAGGTTGGGCACCATCAGCGCCTTGTCGTTGGCGTAGTAGGCGGTGCTCAACGGCAGGGTGGAGTTCGAGTTCTGCTGGACCTCGGAGGTGGTCTGGTTGCGGTCGAACGGGTTGGCCACGATGCGGGAGTGCGGTACCGACTGCCAGCGCTGCTGGGTGCCGCCCGTCATGGTGAGGTCCGCGCTGGCGACCGATGCAGTCGCTGGAGCACCTTCGGTGGCGGTGGGCACCAGGGTCGTGGCGTGGGCGGGGACCGCGACAGTCGTGGCGGCCAGGGCCGCGGCGGCGAACCAGGTGGGCAGGGTGAGGCGACTTCGCGTCATGGAAAACTCCGTTGTTCGGGCGCAGAAGTGAGGTGCGCTCATAATCTAAACCGGTATAGGTCCGGGGTCAATGAGCGCCGGATCCGCCATCGTGGCCGGGCTGGTCACGAACCGGCCACAACCGCGTACGTAACATGCCGGAAACATCCAGGACCACTTGCCCGTAACGTGCCGCTCCTAGTCTCAAGTGGTCACTGGCGACGTCCTTGGCCTGTGACTCCTCCCCGTCCGGCACCACTCGGACGTCTCCGATCACCGCTACCCGTATAGACCGGAGATCACCTCGATGACCACCACTTCTGGCACTCGCCGCGTTTCGCGCCGCTGGGCGGTGCTTCCTGCCGTCGTCGCAGCGGCCGCCCTGGCCCTCAGCGCCTGCTCGTCCGACTCCTCGACCTCCGCGTCCTCGGCCTCGAGTGCCTCCGGGAAGGCCGATTACGGAGACGTCAGCGTCCAGTTGTCGTGGATCAAGAACTCGGAATTCCACGGCGAGTACTTCGCCGACAGCAAGGGGTACTACAAGGATGCCGGATTCTCGAGCGTCGAGCTCGTCGCCGGTCCGTCCACGGGTGTGGCCGAGCTCGTCTCGAAGAAGTCGTTCGTGGCGCTCAGCGACGCGATCTCCGTCGGTACGGCCATCGCTAACGAGAAGGCTCCGGTCAAGATCATCGGGACGACCTACCAGAAGAACCCCTTTACGATCCTGTCGCTGAAGGACGGCGGCAACATCGCCACACCGGCCGACCTCAAGCGCAAGAAGATCGGCGTCCAGGACTCCAACACGAGCCTGTTCAAGGCGCTGCTGGCTGCCAATGACATCGATGAGTCCGAGGTCACGATCGTCCCGGTGCAATATGATCCCTCCGTGCTGGTCAACGGTGAGGTCGATGGTTTCGTCGCCTACCTGACCAATGAGTCGATCACGGTTGCGAACGGCGGGCATGAGGTGACGAACCTCCCGTTCGCCGACAACGGCCTGCCCTTCGTCGCCGAGACGGTCACGGTCACGGACGAGTCGATCGCCAACGACCGTGAGAAGCTCAAGGCGTTCCTGGTCGCGGAGATCAAGGGATG
>JAATES010000269.1 GCA_015655615.1 Actinomycetales bacterium | reverse complement strand
TCCATCCCGTACCGGGCCGAGCGCCACTTGTTCTCCTGGGCGAACCAAGGCGGGATCGTCTCCAGCTCGTGGCCCGCATCGAGCTCGCTCGACAAGTGCTCCACCAGGCAATGGGTGAGGGCAGACAGCGCCAGCACTTCGTCCAGGTTGGAGGCACTGTCACAGATCCGGCTCTCGAGGGTGCCGAATTGCGGAGACGGGCGCAGGTCCCACCGGATCTCATTGAACTCGTCGATGACACCGGTGTGGAGCATATCGGCTACGTAGCGTTCCAGGTCCTCCCAGCGATCGAACTGGAAACCGAGTCCCGCAGTGGGCAGCTGCTGGAAGAGCAGAGCCCGGTTCGAGGCGTATCCCGTGTCCTTGCCGCTCCAGAACGGACTCGATGCCGACAGGGATTGCAGGTGGGCGAAGTACGCCAGCATTCCCCGGCTGATCGGTAGCACCTTGCCGCGGTCCTCGATGCCGACGTGGACATGGACGCCGTAGATGATCATCTGCCGGCCCCACCACTGCGTGCGGTCGATCAGCGTGTTGTAGCGGGCCTTGTCACTGACCTTCTGCTGGGACCACCGGGCGAAGGGGTGCGTCCCGGCACTGATCAGCTCGACCCGCATCGGGTCCAGGATCTCCCGGAGCTCGTCGAGACTCTGCTGCAGGTCGTTCCCCGCTTCGCGCACGGTACGGCAGACCCCCGACACGATCTCCACAGTGTTCAGCAGGAGTTCCTGGCGGATGCGCGGGTGCTGGGAGCCGTCGGGGGAGACCGTGTCCAGCACCACGGGCGCTACCTGACGGAGGTCGCCCGAGTCGGCATCGACCAGGGCGAGCTCCCACTCGATGCCAACGGACGAGCGTTCGGACTGTGCAAACGAGATTGCGGTCACGGCGTCGTCCCTCCGATCGGTTCCACGATGATCGCCTGGTGCGATCCTGCCACGCGCGTGACCACGATGGTGGCCGATCCCGGACCGCGCAAGGACAATTGTTGACGAAGTCGCTCCGGAATGACGTCCGCACCTCGTTTCTTGATCGTGACCGCGCCGATGTCACGTTCGCGGAGATAGGCCTTGAGCTTCCTCACCCGTAGCGGCAGCACATCGAGGACCCGGTAGCTGGTCCCCACGGCGACACCGCTGAGCATGGGAAGCGGCGCAGGCGCGCTCAGATAGGCGATCTGAGGAGAGACGAGGCGGATGGTCCCGAGAGCGCTGTCGATTCCCTCGGCTCGTGCGGCCAGCTCGGCGAGCAGATGTGCCCGGATGATCGCGCCGTCGGGCTCGATCAGGTAGCCGCCCAGTGCAGCGGGGTCCGTGAGGGCCTCCAGTGCGGGTGCCTGGCCACCGCCGTCGGGCGTACCCTCCAGTGCGACGGTGTGCAACGGTGCGCCGAGGGGATCCTCCGGGTCGGACCTGGCGACCACGGCGCGATGTCGGGGCAGGCGAGGATCCCGAGCCATCTCGCGGTGGTGCCACAGGGCCGCTTCGACGACGTCGCCGTCAATGCTCACCCACTCGGCTTCCGCATCGGACGGGATGGCACGGTGGGGGATGCCGGGGCCGACCTTCACGCCGAGCAGCTCAGCCCGGTGCCGCTGGGCCCACACGTCGGGCAACGGCGGCAGATATCGCGCGGGATCGGTGATCCGAGAGCCATGGGCAGTCCGCCGGGCCGGATCGGCATAGATCCCCTGAGCGGGTCCCGCCGGCAGGTCGAGGCCGTCGCCGTGCAGGACGCGTGCCGTCGTCCAGGGGGCCAGGTTGTGCTCGCAGAGCCGTGCAGTGGTCCTGTCGAGCTCGATGGCAGTGACCTGCAGCCCGGCCAGCGCGAAGGCCAGCGCATCGATCCCCAGCCCTGCCGTGAGGTCGCGCACCTGGCGAATCCCGGCCGCTTCGAACCGTGCAGCATGGAGCCTCGCCAGCGGCCAGCGAGTCGCCTGCTCGAGGCCGTCGCGCGTGAACAGCATGCGACCGCTGAGGTGGCCAAGTTTGGCCTGTGCCAGGGATCGCAGCGTCACCTGGGTCTGCAGCGCGGCGATGAGGTCGCTGTCGAGTCCCTGCGCGCGCAGCCGGGGGGCGAGGACGAGGGGGCTCTGCGGTGCGCTGCCGCTCAACTCGTCCAGCAGCGCGAGATGTGCGGGGACCAGCAGTGCATCCACCATGGCCGGGTCCATGCCAGGATTCTCCCACGATCGATGGCAGCACTACGGGTGCGGGGCGCCGCCGGGGGTGCTCAGCAGCGGGACCAGCTCGGAGGGGGAGTCCGCGATGGCCACGGCACCGGCCGAGAGGAGCTCATCCCGGCTCCCGTAGCCCCAGGAGACCCCGACCGTGGCGATCCCGTGTGCCGCGGCGCCGAGCACGTCGTGTTCGCGGTCGCCGACCATGACGATGCGGTCCGGCGCCACGGCGGCGCCGGTGGTCGCCGCCTCCTCGGCGAGGGCGTGGGCGATGACGTCCGCCTTGGAGATCCGTGAGCCGTCCATCGAGGCGCCATACACGGCATCGAGCAGTGGAGTGAGTGCGAACCGCTCCGTGATGATCCGTGCGTATGTCTCAGGCTTCGAGGTGGCGACGACGAGGCGCGGCCCGGGAACAGGCCCCTCGACGGCGATCAGGGAGTCTCGAAGCGCGACCAGCATGTCGGGGATCCTCGGGAACACGGCGTTGACGAACATGCCTCCGTTCGAGAACGCCTCACGATAGGCGCGAATGCCCTCGTCGACCCGTCCGCGCGGAACGCCATAGGCGAGCAGGGAGACGGCGATCGGCGGCCCGACGAAGGCCCGGAGCTCCTCGTCGGTGGGCAGCGGATGGCCGAGCGATTCGAACGCGTATCGGATGCTGGCGATGATCCCGGGCGCCGAGTCCATCAAGGTCCCGTCCAGGTCCAACAGGACCAGACGGGGCGCCTGCCGAGGTGCCGATGCCCCTGTCCGGTCGCGATGAGCCCGGACGGCGGCGAGTGAGTCGGCGGTCACGGCGTTGACGGGGTCAGGGAATCGGCGAGGCACGTAGGCCATTTTCCCATGCCGTTCACTGCGGTGGATCGCCGATGCGCCGCAGGGCGTCGAGCACGAGCGCCCAGAACCTCTCGGTATCGATCCCGGTCGCGACCTGGGTATGGCAGTCCTCGGCAGCCGGTCCGCGCAGGTCGGCGACCGTCATGCCGGTGGTCAGGGCTCCCTGCAGCTCGACGTCCACCGGTGCCCGCTGCACGGTGAGGACTCCGGGGTCGATGACGTAGGCCACGGCGCAGGGGTCGTGGACGGGCGGTGCGTCGAACCCTTGCGACTCCTGGTACATGACACCGAAGAACGCCAGGAGCTCGCCGACGAATGCCGCGGGTGCGGTGTCCAGCCGGGCGATGTCGGCGACGACCTGGTCGGTGGCCAGCGCACGATGGGTCGCGTCCAGCCCCACCATGGTCACGGACCACGGTTCGTTGAAGACGATGTGGGCGGCCTCCGGGTCGATCTTGATGTTGAACTCCGCGACGGGGGTCCAGTTTCCCTCGTGGACTCCACCGCCCATCAGGACGACCTCGCGGACACGGGGCGCGATGCGAGGCTCCTTGCGGACGGCCATCGCGATGTTGGTCAGGGCACCGGTCGGCACCAGCGTGATGGTGCCCGGATCGTGCGACATCACGATGTCGATGATGAGGTCCACCGCATGCCGTGGATCCAGTTCCAGGGACGGCGCGGGAAGCTGCGGGCCGTCCAGCCCGCTGTCCCCGTGGATCTCCGGTGCGGCCTCGAAGGCGCGGACCAGGGGCCGGTCGCATCCGGCCGCGACCGGGACCCCGGTGATTCCCGCTACGGCGGCCACGCCCAGGGCGTTGCGCGTCACCTTGGCGAGTGTCTGATTGCCATGCACCGTGGTGATGGCGGCGAGCTCGATCCGGGGGCTGCCATGCGCCAGCAGGATGGCGATGGCGTCGTCGTGTCCCGGGTCGCAGTCGAGGATGATCTTGCGTGGCATGACGGCCTGTCCTTTGCTGTCGATATGGTGGCGTGGTGGGCGGCGCGATCAGTTTCGGGTGGCACGTCTGTTGGTGTCTCGCATGACGTCCACCAGAGTGTCGACCACCTCGGGGACCTCTCCGACGTCGAGTGCCGCGACGGTGATGCGGGAGTGTGCGGGCGTCTGGCTGCCGGTGAAGGCTCAACCGGGGGCGATGCTGATGCCGCGGGCCGCTGCACCGACCACCGTGTCCATGGCGTGCGGAGTGGGAATCCAGATGTTGTATCCGTCATCCCCGAGGGTGTGAACGCCTCGCAGCAGCAATCGTCGGCGGAATGCCTGGGCGCGCTCGTGGTAGACGCTCCGGGCATGATCGACGACGTGCCGGGCCTCGGGATCGACCAGGAGGGCTGCGAGCACACGCTGCAGTAGGCGGCTGGTCCAGGCCGGGCCGAGGTCACGGCGCGCCGTGACGGCATCGAGGATCGGTGCTGGCCCTCCGATGACCGCGAGCCGGAGATCGGGGCCGTGTGACTTGGAGAATCCGTGGACCCGGACGACCCGCTCCGGGTAGCGGGAGTGCAGGGAGAGCAGCGGTGCCGACGCGATGTCGCCTGCGCTGTCATGTTCGATGATCGTGGTGTCGGTACCTGCCAGCACGGCGGCGAGCTCGTCCAGCCGAGCCTCGTCCAGTGAGCAGCCGACCGGGTTCTGGGCCCGCGGCTGGATGATCAACGTGCTGATGTCCCGCCGCAGCGCGTTGCGCAGCTCCGCTGGGATCGGTCCACGATCGTCGACGCCGATGGGGACGATGCGAGCGCCTGCCAGGGACAGCAGATGACGGATTGGGGGATAGGTCGGGTTCTCCAGGGCGACCCGATGCCCGGGACGGACCGTCGCCGAGATCAGCCGGTCCATGGCATCCAGAGAGCCGTCGACCACCGTGATGCGTTGCGGCGTGAAGGCGGCGCCCCAGAGCGCGCGGACTGCCGACTCCAGGGGTTCGACGATGACGGGACCGTCGTACGACGCCCAGTGCCGGACCCGCGAGCCGATCAGTGCGGCGACGTCGATCTCGGGCAGCAGCCTCTCGTCGGGGGCCCCGGTCGACAGATCCAGGGTGATCGAGGTGTCACTGCTGCCACGGCGCCACTGAGCGAGCTCGGGAAGGCCGCTGCGGAACTGCTCCGCCGCAGCCGAAGGGACGGTCGTCGCGAACGTGCCGCGGCGGCCGTCGGTGCGCAGGACGTGCTCCGATCGCAACTCGGTCCAGGCGCGGTGCACCGTTGTGGGGCTGACCTGCAGAGCGGATGCCAGCTGGCGGACCGTCGGCATCGGCGTCCCCGGGCTGATGGTCCCCTCATCGACCAGCTCGGTGACGGCCGCGACCAGCTGAGCCGCACTCGGAGAGACGAGACGCGACGTCAGTTGTGTGAGCACCGATGGGTGCTGTTCCGGCGCCATAGTGGCCTCAGTGTGGCATGGTCGATTTCTTTGTTCCACATATTTCTGAATTTCTGGATGCCAAGACCGCGGTCCGATGACGTGTTCAATGTGCTGGCATTCCAACGAAACGGCGCGACATCGTGACCTGATTGTGACAATGACAAGGCACAAAGTGGAACAAAACGTAACAGAAGGGAAACGACATTTCCGAGATGGCGAAACAGGTGATTCATAGCGTGGACACCCTGCCAGACCCACCGATATCCCTACCAGAACGCGGGAGCTGCACCACTATGAAATCAACGTCATTTCACAGGTTGCGACACGGCGTGACCGCCCTTGTCGCCAGCGCGGCACTGGTCGTGCTGAGCGCCTGTAGCGGGTCGGACACCGCTTCGACATCGGCCGCGGAATCGCCGACGGCCGCAGCGTCCTCCGAGGAGAACTCGATCGTGCTGGTCCACGACCAGCAGGCCGGCGACGGCTCGGTGATCGACAGTCAGATCGCGGGCATGGATAGCTACGCGACCGAGAACGGGTGGACCAGCAAGAACGTGTACGTCGCGGACGCAGCCGACTATGAGTCCACGCTGCGCAACGTGGCCGAGACCGGCCCCACCTTGATCATGACCTCGTTCGTCCGCATCGCGGACGCCTTCAACGCGGTCGCCACGGACTACCCGGACATCAAGTTCCTGCACCTGTATGCGGATCCGGTGGATCCGGTCATCCCGAACCTCCTGTCCGTCAGCTATGACTCCTACAAGCTGATGTACGTGTCCGGAATCCTCGCCGCGACCTTCACGGACACCAAGAAGGTCGGCATGGTGATGGGCGACACTCAGGCCCTGATCGCAGCGGACTACAACGCCTTCGCGGCCGGTGTCGCCAGTGTCGATCCCAGCGTCGAGGTCAGCTACGGAGTGGTCGGAAGCTACGACGATGCCACCAAGGCCCAAGAGGTCGCCGAGCAGCTGTTCTCGAGTGGTGTCGATGTGGTCCAGACCGATGCGGGCGGCGCGGATGCGGGCACCATCGCCGCCGCACAGGCAGGAGACGACCGGTTCCTGATCGCCTCGAGCGCCGGGGTGTTCGACACCGCACCGGAGCAGACGATCGCATACTCCGGTCTGACCTTCGCCGACTCCGTCCTCGAGACCATCCCGATGGTCATGGCGGAGGACTTCGCGGGTGGCAACTACGCGACCGGGGTGGGGAGCGCACTCAAGGTGGTCTTCGCGGACGCCAGCCCGACCGAGGCCGTCAGCGACCGGTTCGCCGCAGCCCAGGCGGCGGTGGAGGCCGCGCTTCCGTCCATCGAGGACGGATCGACCGACATCGAGTACACGACCGACATGCCCTGACCCAGTGCGGGCTGTCCGTCGAGGCCGTTCACTCGACGGACAGCCCGTGGGCCGTTCGTGACGCATCGAGATGGAGGAGACCACGACATGCCAGTGTCGGCAGTGACCTGCGACAACATCACAGTGAAGTTCGGAGACTTTGTCGCCATCGACAGGGTTTCCGTCGCTTTCGAACCCGGCAGGATCCACGCCCTGGTGGGGCAGAACGGAGCCGGGAAGACCACCTTGGCGCGCGTGGTCGCGGGGATCGTCGCACCTGCCGCGGGGCAGGTCCTGGTGGCGGGGGCCGGGGTGAGCGGCGGCGTCCTCGAGGCGCGGGCGCGGGGCGTGGAGATGGTCCACCAGAGTTTCGCGCTGCCACCGTCGATGACGGTGGCCGAGGCGCTCGAATACGGGTCGACGCGCCGTGTGGGGAGGATCTTCTCCCGGCGGAGCCTCAACGCCCGCTGGCAGGAGTATCTGGATCGGACAGGGGTCACGGTGTCGGCGGGTGCCCCCCTGCGCGACCTCCCCATCGAGACGTTGCAGGCGGTGGAGATCGCGCGGGCCCTGGCCGGTGATGCCAAGGTGCTGATCCTCGATGAGCCCACTGCCGTGCTGCCGCCGAACGCGGTGGGCCGGCTCTTCGACAACATCCGTCGATTGCGGGACTCGGGCGTCACCGTGATCGTCGTCCTGCACAAGGTCCGGGAGGTCCTGGAGATCGCGGAGACCGTCACGGTGCTGCGTCGCGGCGAGCTGATCCTCGACACCGTCCCCTCCGGCTCGCTGACGCCGAGGGGCTTCGCCGACGCCATCATCGGCAGTGAGAACAGCGCCGAGGACGATGCCGCAGTGCTCGGCCTGGCGGAGGCCATGCCTCCCGTGGCTGTCGCCGGCACGCCAGCCCCCTCGCAGCGGGGGCCGGTCCTGGCGCGACTCGACGCCGTCACGAGTCCCGACTCGTCCGGAGGTGCGGGACTGCGGACGGCCAGCTTGGACCTGCATGCCGGAGAGATGGTCGGTGTGGCAGGAGTCGAAGGCAACGGGCAGGTCGCGCTCGTGGAGGTGCTTGCCGGTCTCAGCCCGGCCAGTCGAGGAGTCGTCGAGATCTCCGGTGAGGACATGACCCACCGCGGACTGCTGGAGCGGCGGGCGCGCGGGCTGCGCATCATTCCCTTCGACCGCAACACGCAGGGGCTGTCCAGCGCCAGTCCGCTCTGGCAGAACTGGGCGACACCGCTGATGGTCGGGTCGCGGCGACGCCGGGGAATGGTGCGTGCAGCGCAGCTGAGACGTGAGGCGACAGCGGCACTGGAGGCCTGGGACGTGAGATTCACCTCGGTGAATCAGCCTGCGGCCTCGTTGTCCGGAGGCAATGCCCAGAAGGTGATCCTTGCCCGGGAACTCGACGACGGGGCTTCCGTGATCGTGGCTGCCCAGCCGACGAGAGGCCTCGACCTCGGGGCCGTCGAGTTCGTGTGGCGGGCGTTGCGCAAGTCGCGTGAGAGCGGGGCCTCGGTGCTCTTGATCTCGTCCGACCTCGACGAGCTCGCCGAGGTGTGCGATCGCATCGTCGTGGTCCTGGGCGGCGCGGTCGTTCTCGACGTCGCGGCGCCCTTCGACATCGGCCGGATCGGCGCAGCCATGACGGGAGCAGCAGCATGAGCAACCAGGTGGAACTGGTGGTGCGCAGGCTCGCTCCCATCGTGGCGGCGGTGCTGATCTTCGTCATAGTGCTGCAGGCTCTCGGATTCGCCGGGGGCGACGTGATCGGCGCGATCGTCCAGGGGTCCGTCGGCTCGGAGAACGCGCTGCGGCAGTCGCTGCGCTGGACCATGCCGCTGCTCATCATGGGCCTCGGTGCGGTGGTGAGCTTCCGTGCGGGATTCTTCAACGTCGGTGGTCTGGGGCAGTACTACATGGGCGCTGTCGGCGCCATCGCGGTCACGACGCGCATCGACGGACTGCCGCCGGTCCTGGGAATCACGTTGGCGGTCCTCGTGGCGATGGTCTGTGGTGCGGTCTGGTCCGCCATCCCGGGTCTTCTCCGGGTGCGGTTCGGCGCGGACGAGATCGTCTCGACGATCATGGCCAATTTCGTGGCCGAGTACCTGGTGGCCTTCCTCCTCTCGGGATTCCTTGCCAACAGCTCGTCTGCGAGCTCCTCGGGGTCGACCTCCGACCGGGTCCCGGACGCCATGCGGATCTCCGGGAGCGATGGCCTGTCCCCGGTGACCATCGGGATCACGATCGCCGTGGTGGTCGTCGTCTATCTGGTGGTCACCAAGACCTCGTTCGGCGTCCTCAGCGGCATCGCCGGCCGCAACGGCATCATGCTGCAGTGGCAGGGCGTGAAGGTTGAGAGGATCGGCATCAAGGCCTTCGCGATCAGCGGCGCGCTCGCCGGTCTGGCCGGCGCGATGGAGATCCTGGGAGCCTCGGGCAAGTTCGTGGCCGGAACGTCCTCGGAGATCGGAAACAACGCGATGCTGGTGGCGCTGGTCGCCGGCCTGGCGGTCTCGGGGGCTGTCGTCTCTGCGGCGTTCTTCGGGATGCTCACGGCAGCCGGTCTCTTCCTTCCCATCTCGGTGTCCCTGCCCGCCTCGGCCATCGTGGTGCTCAACGGCATCATCGCGATCCTGGTCACTGCGCAGATCCGCTACCCGGGACGATGGAGACGCCGCCGAAGGCCTGCTGCTTCCACGGACTCCGAGGAGGACCGCCTCAGGGGCGGCAGCTCGATGCCGGAGGATCCCGTTCCGCGTCCCGCCGTGCTCGAAGAGCCGACGGAACCGGCCATCCTGCTCAGGGAGAAGGCGTAATGGACGTATTCGCATCCGTGCTGCAGAGCGCGGCGCCGCTGATTCTCGCGGCGATGGCCGGGCTGCTCTCCCAACGCACGGGGATCTGGCACCTCGGGCTGGGCGGGCTGATGTCCATCGGTGCGATGGTCTCGGTGGTGGTGGCGAAGGAGACCTCCAACGTCACCCTGGCCGTGGTCCTCGCGGTGACGGCGAGCATGGCGATGTCCATCGTGATGTGGGCGGTCATCGTGGGTCTGCGGGCCAACCCGATCATCGTCGGCATCGGGGTCAACGCCTTGGGCGCCGGGGGGACGATCCTTGGCATCGTGGCGCTGTACGGCAAGGAGGGCACCGTCTACTCGGATGTCGTGCTGCCCCGGCCGCTGTCGTTCCTCGACGGCGCACCGGGACGATTGTCGATCATCGCCATCCTGACGCCCTTCATCGTGGCAGCCGTGTGGTTCGTCGTGTGCCGCACCCGGTTCGGGCTGCGGCTCACCGCGGTGGGCGACCACCCCTTCGCGGCACGCAGTTCGGGGGTGTCGCTGCCTCGGGCCAGGCTGTGGGGGCTGGGGCTCGGCGGTGTGCTGGCGGGGCTGGCGGGGGTGGAGCTCGCCCTCGGCCCGCTGGGATCGTTCTCGTCGGGGATGGAGGCGGGGCGCGGGCTGATGGCATTCGCGGCGGTGATCCTCGGCGCCACCCACCCGATCGTGGTGGCGCTGGCGGCGACGTTCTTCGGGGCCGTGACGTACTTCGGGATCTGGGCGCAGATCAACATGGTCGGGGTGATCGATACGAATCTGATGCTCATGCTTCCGTACGTCGTGGTGATCGTCGCCGTCGTGATCACGGCATCGGTACGGGGCAGCGCCAAGTCTGCCAATCTCTCCGAGCTACGGGAGGGCTGATGTCCGTCAGGAGGATCATCATCGACACCGATCCCGGACAGGACGATGCGATCGCCATCCTGCTCGCCCTCGCCAGCAGCGAGCTCGAGGTGCTGGGCATCACCGTCGTGGCAGGCAATGCGCCGCTTCCGATGACGGTCCGGGCAGCCAGGCAGGTGATGGAGCTCGCGGAGCGGACGGAGGTGCCCATCTTCGCGGGAGCCGCCAGGCCGCTGGCGCGCAAGCTCGTCACGGCGGAGCACGTCCACGGTGAGAGCGGGCTCGACGGTCCGGCACTGCCCGATCCGACCGCCGAGGTCCAGCCGGAGAGCGCCATCGACTTCATCATCCGGACGGTGCGTTCAGCACCGCCGGGGTCCGTGACCCTCGTGGCTCTGGGGCCGCTGACGAACATCGCGTTGGCGCTGAGCAAGGCGCCCGACATCGCGCAGCGCGTTCAGGAGATCGTCGCGATCATCGCCAGCTTCCGGGAGGGCGGGAACATCACCCCTCTGGGAGACTTCAACTGCTACGTCGACCCCGAAGCGGCCGATGCGGTGCTGACGGCGGGGATCGCGACGACCGTGATCTCCATGGACGTGACGCACACCATGCGCACCACCGCTGAGCGACTGGCTGCTTGGCGGGAGCGCGGCGGCCGATGCGCCCGGGCGGCCGTCGAGATGCTCGAGTTCTCCCAGGTCTACGACATCGAGAAGTACGGCTGGGAAGCCGGTCCGTTGCACGATCCGTGCGCAGTGCTCTACCTGGTGGCGCCGGAGCTCTTCGAGGGTCGTGACCTCAACGTTCGCGCTGTCGTGGACGGGACGGTCGCGGACGGCATGACGGTCGTGGACTGGTGGGGGGTCTCAGGTCGCGTGCCCAATGTGTCCTTCATGTCGGCCATCGATGTGCCCCGGGCCTTCGACCTGCTCACAGAGAGGCTCGCGCTGCTGCCATGACCCGTCCGACAATCCTCCTCACCGACCCCGGCCAGGACCAGGCCGCTGCGATCTTCGCGATCCTCGCGCTCCCGCAGGAGTTCGACGTCAGGGCCCTGATCGCGGTCGCCGGAAGCCGGGGACTGGAGCATTCGGTCCCGAACGCCCTGAAGCTCCTGGAGCTGGCCTGCCGCCCCGACATCCCGGTGCACGCCGGAAACCCTCGGCCCCTCGCCCGACCTCTGGTGACGGCGGAGCATGGGCAGGGCCTCACGGGACTGGACGGGGCGCACCTGCCCCGCCGCAGGGCCGAGGTGCAGCCCGAATCCGGTGCCGAGGCGATCATCCGGCTGCTCTCGACCGGCGAGAGGTTCACGATCCTCAGCTTGTCTCCCCTGACCACTCTGGCGACGGCCTTGCTGCAGCAGCCGGCGATCGCGGCGAACGTCGACCATCTCGTCGCGATGGCCGGTGCGTACTTCGAGGGCGGGAACACCACGCCGGCCGCGGAGTTCAACGTCTATGCCGACCCTGAGGCCGCTCAGGTGGTGCTCGACGCGGACATGCCCATGACGGTGGTGCCACTCGACGTGACCCATCGGATGCTTTCCCTGCCGGCCCGGCTCGCCGGGTTCGCACAGACGGGCACGGCATGCGGCCGCGCGGTGGCCGGGATGCTCGAATCCTCCCAGGACATCGACCTGGCCAGGTACGGCTGGGACGGTGCCCCGTTGCATGCGCCGTGCGTCCCGCTGTACGTCCTGGAGCCGGACAGGTTCTCGGGCAGGCAGGTGGCGATGCGGATCGAGACCAAGAGCGTGCTCGCCCGGGGGGCGACGAGCGTCGACTGGTGGGGAGTGACCGCAGACCCGCCGAACG
>JAATES010000314.1 GCA_015655615.1 Actinomycetales bacterium | reverse complement strand
GGGGCCACGACGCCGTCGTCGGTGGTCTGATCGACGGCGCCGTAGATGCTCCGCAGCGCATCCAGGGTGCCTCGCACCAAGGTCCCGTTGACCACCAGCACTGTCAGCACGGTGACTGCAGCCACCGCGATGAGCCGGGCGGCCGGCACGGGCAGGAACCGGCCGAAGAGCCGGGCGACCTTGCGTGCCAGCCAGCGCAGTCCGCGTCAGATCTGCAGCAGCAGCACGGCCAGGGCAGTCGCGATCAACAGGCCCAGCGGCACATGCAACGCCGGGCCGATCTCGATTCCGAACAGCTCTCGGATCGCGCGTTGCCAATGCTCGCCCAGCACCAGGAACGTCGGGATAGCGGCGATGGCAATCCCTGCCAGGCACCATCCGACGACCTGGTGCGTGCGCGCCGACCAGGTCACGGCGAACCCCAGCTTGCGGTAGAGCCACGCGAGCAGCGTACCGACGCCGTAGCCCGTCGCCACGGAGATGCCCGAGAGCAGCGCCTGGAACAGCCAGGGTCGGGGTATGAGCGAGGGGGTCTGGGAGAAGCAGAAGAAGACGACGGCTACGAAGAGACCGGTACGGGAGAATCGGCGACCGTGTCGTGCCAGGCCCGAGCGCAGTCGCCTCATGGGATCAGCGTAGCCGCGGGCCTTCCCGGGAGTCAGGCGCTGCAGGCTCGCTGGAGGCGGCGGACTGCACCACAGACCGTGTTGCCTCGTCAATCGTCTCGACACCCTGGGGGATCACCAGCTCGGCTTGAGCTGGATCGCGCACCGTGGTCAGCGATCCGTCCTGTTCCATCCAGACACCGGCGGACGCTGTCGCCATGTAGTAATCCGCGATCCCCGCCGGCTCAAGAAACCAGAGGCCGTCCTCCTTCGGTAGGTCCAGCGCACTTGAATCCACCGGGCCGGCGCTGAACATGTGAACCGGAATGGTCGCATCCTTCCAGGTACCCTTGAGGACGTCTTTCACATCGACTGTGACGACCGCGGAGTATTCGACGGCCTCACCTTCTGGGAAGTCACGGTGAGTCTCAGGTCCGGGCTCGACCTTGTGGATCGAGCCCGTCACAATCAATGTGGAGCGGTCCGCAAGGTCTTCCGTGCTCTGTGGTGGGTTCGCTTCTAGCACAGCATCCCGCGAGAAGCCTTGCCAGAACGATGCCGGTGTCGCCGGGTCAGCTGACGGTGAGCATGCTGCGAGTATGCACGCAGCTGCCGCAATCGCGACGCGACTCCGGATCCCTGTGGTGTTGCCTCGTGTCATGTCAGGATCTCCCCTCATGGTGCCCGAGACCCATAGTGTGATCACTGGTATGGCAAGCGAGCGATAGTACGAGTGCGGGACTTGGTGGTGAAAGGCGATTTTCCATGCGTCACATCCATGGGTCTCGGCGCCGAGCTTTTTCACCCGCTTAGAGCACGAGGCCCAGGCCATCATCCGCGTATATCGATCCGAATTGATTTGCGTTGCCCGCTGGCGCGGATGCAATGTGCGCTCTATATGCGAAGACTGTTGCGAGGACAGCATCTCGCTATAGAGCGGCCCTCATGACAGGGGAACAGGAGTTGATTTCATATCCTCCTTTGGATCTTACCAGGGAACCGTCTAGTCCGCCCTCTTGGCCCTTTGAATGGGTTCGGCTGGTTTCGACAATGCAGGTCGGGGGTTGCGCCAGGGGCGCTCCATGGCCCCTGGCGGGGTATATCAGATTCCATCAGCGGATCCCTGGGATCGAACGTGTGGGCGTACACCGCCGCACACCCTCGCCCAGGTGCCCGGCATCAGATCAGGCCCAGGTGAACACTGGGTAAAACTCCGCGGATGTGGGTGGCGCGGCGAATCACATGGCTGTAGTTTTCGAGGTACCCGGACGGTATTCCGACCGTCCCCACCGATCGCCTCGTACCGGGCGTTCGACCCGGACAGCGCGGCGCTCAGGCGCTCCGGCGCCGAAGGGAGCCTGTTGTGGCTGCTGCACCAACGACCACCCGCAAGACGTACGTCCTCGACACCTCCGTCCTCCTGTCCGATCCCAAAGCGATGCTGCGGTTCGCTGAGCATCACGTGGTGCTGCCGGTGGTGATCATCACGGAGCTGGAGGCGAAACGGCATCACGCCGAGCTGGGCTACTTCGCACGTGCGGCCTTGCGGGTGCTGGACGATCTGCGGGTCACGCATGGGCGCCTCGACGATCCCGTGCCGGTCGGTGATCAGGGCGGGACTCTGCGAGTGGAGCTCAACCACATCGATGCGGCCGTGCTTCCGGCCGGCTTCCGGCTGGGCGACAGCGACACCAGGATCCTGGCCGTGGCCGCCAATCTGCGGGGAGAAGGCGCCGACGTGACGGTGGTGTCCAAGGACCTCCCGATGCGCGTCAAGGCCGCAGCGGTCGGGCTCGCGGCCGAGGAGTACCGGGCCCAGCTCGCGGTGGACTCCGGCTGGACGGGCACCACTGAGATGGACGTCACGGCGCAGCAGATGGCGCAGCTGTGGCAGGAGGAATCGCTGGAGATCGCCGATCTCAACCCGTCGACGGTCGAGGCCATAGGCCCCCTTCTCTGCCACACCGGGGTCATCCTGCACTCCCCACGCGGCTCCGCGCTGGCCCGGGTGACGGCGGACAAGCACGTGCAGCTGGTGCGTGGCGACCAGATGGTCTTCGGACTCCACGGCCGGTCGGCCGAGCAGCGGCTCGCCATCGACCTGCTGCTCGACGATTCCATCGGGATCGTGTCGATGGGCGGCCGAGCCGGGACGGGAAAGTCGGCATTGGCGCTGTGTGCTGGGCTGGAGGCCGTGCTGGAGCGGCGCCAGCACCGCAAGATCATGGTCTTCCGCCCGCTCTATGCGGTGGGCGGTCAGGACCTCGGCTACCTGCCCGGCTCCGAGTCGGAGAAGATGGGGCCGTGGGCTCAGGCGGTCTTCGACACCCTGGGCG
>JAATES010000357.1 GCA_015655615.1 Actinomycetales bacterium | reverse complement strand
GTCAGCCCGCCGAGGCAGGACTCACCGGCGAGGCGGCGCTCACCGGGCTGAGGGGCGAGACGGGGCTCACGGCAGACGCGGGAGTCGCGGCCGAGGCGGGCGTGACCGCAGTGTCGGGCGTGACCGCAGTGTTGGGCGTCACCGCCGTGTCGGGCGTGGCCGGTGTGTTGGGCGTGTTCGGCGTCACCGCCGTGTTGGGCGTGTTGGGCGTGTTCGGCGTCACCGCCGTGTTGGGCGTGTTCGGCGTAGCGACCGTCCCTGGTGCGGCAGACACGGTGGTGTCCGTCGGGCTCACGGAGGCGGTCGCCTCGGGCGCCGCAGTACCGCTCGATCCGGCCTCCGGCACCACCTCGGAGGAGGCCGACACCACGGCGCTCTCCTGCGGATCCGGCGTTGCCGCGATCGCCTGAGCGATGGGAGCGGCCACCAGCCCCACACCGGCCACGCTCAGTGCACCGCGTGCGATCCATCTGGTTCGAGCCTTCATCTTGTCCTCCTGAGTGAGTTCGAGTAGCGAGCGACAGTGCCAGCGGCAACGTCTGCCTTCAGCCTGACGGTGCCCCATGAGCAAGGGAGGAGACAGCCATGAGAGCCTTCTCATGCGGATAGCCCGCGGACCATCTCCCTTGCGCGCCGCAGCCACGCTCGGCCCAGCGCACGATCGGGGGCGCCCGCGGCGAGCGACAGGAGCACGGCGGCCGCATGCGCTCGCAGACCCGCAGGATCGACGACCCGGTCGAAGACCGCCAGACAGCGATCCCGGAAGTCCGGGGCGTTCGGGTACGCGCCGGGGTCCAAGTCTTCCAGTGCCACCAGGTGCGCCACCAGGCAAGCGAGGTCATCGACCAGGTGGCCCGGCCCGACCGTATCGAGGTCCAGCAGCCCCCAGGTGTCCGACCGGGTCGAGTGCACCAGGTTCGCCGTGTTGAGATCGCCGTGCGTCGCCACCACGGGACCGGAGTCGGATCCGGCCAGTGCCCGCTGGATGCGAGCGACCAGCTCATCGACCCGGATGTCACCGCCCGCCAGCCATCGTGCGGACACCGCGAACTGCGCACTGCGAGACGCCCAGGATGGCCGGCGGCGGAGCTCGACGATCGCCCTGGGCAGCCGCCCCAGCAACTCGACGATCCCCTCCGGATCCGGCAACGGTGCCCCGGACAGGGCTGTCTCGGCCAGGATCTGGGCGAGCGAGGGCTCCCGAACCTCATCGACCAGCAGCATTCCATCCGCATCGGCACGCAGGATGCGCGGAGCGAGCAGCCCCGCGTCGGCAAGCAGACGGTGCCGAACCGCCAGCTCGGTCAGCTTGGCTGGACGCACGACCTTCGCGTAGCACCTCCGCCCTCCAGATCCGATGCGCATCACTGCCCGGCGCATCGGCCGGTAGGTCATCACCTGGAGCTCGTCCACGACCTGCCCTGGCTCGAGCAACCGCTGGGACGCCGCACGCACGTCGCACAGCGACGCCAGCGCAGGCAGCGCGGGGTCGTGCGGAAACCGCCAGACAGAGAAGGCCCCGTCCGATCCCTCAACGGTCACCACGCCTGGTGGGTCACGGCGGACCGGCGCTGAGGAGGCCACGAGATACTCCCGGGTGTCCTCGGCGCCGGGGCGCTGGACCATGACGTCGTACCCTGCGCTGGATCCCGCGCCCGGGCGATCGTCGATCCTATGGAGCCGCCACGAGGCCAGGGTCGCGGACTCGAGTCCCAGGACGCTCGCCAGCATGCCGGCGGCCTCCGGGCCCGCAAGGACGTCGCGGGCATGAGAAGGACGTCCGGTTCCTGGTTCCATGAGCCAACCGCATCACCCCCTGATGACCCGCAAGTGAGACTGCGATGAGAGTGATCTCATCATCGAGGCCTCCGGCTGCTGCCCGGGTGCCGCAGCCCCCATTGACGGTGAATGGGGCATCGCGAACATGCTCATCATGCACGAACTGGCCGACCTGGGCACGGTCGGTGATGTCGTCTCACCCCAACGCATCCAAGCGGTGGGGTTGCTGACGAAATCACAAGTGAAGGTCATTGACAACCAGGCTGTCACCTCGATAGGCGCGGTCGGTCAAGCAGTGGGCCTGACCGCCATCGAACGAGAACTGGCCACCAGCCTGGGTCGAGGAGAGGCGCTGTGGAAGTTCGGAAACCGCTCCTTCTTGGTCCACACCGATCCCGCCGACCTCGAACTGGCCGTATTCAGCACCGACGCCCGCAGGGCTGAATGACCAACCATACGGAGAACACGATCATGAAGTGGATAGGTAAAGAACCGTGGCCCGTCGTCGCGCTGCTCACCGTGGTGGCGCTCTCGGTACCGACCACGATGTCCGGGATCCTGGCTCTTCACCACCTGAAATGCAGTGTGCCAACGTGTTGACAGCGGGGTCATCCGGGGCTAGCGTCTACCCCAACAGACACGGTGACGTGCCGATGTAACTGGCAAGCAGGGGTAACCATGAACAAGACAGGACGGGCAACCGTTGCATTGGCATTGCTGGCGACAGTTGCGCTCACAGGCTGCAACGCATCTGAGACGAAGCCCGCAAACGTCCAAGCATCCTCACGGGACACGTCCACTTCTATTGACAAACTTGAGGTGGCTGACGCCTCCGTTCGAAATCCACATGGCCAGGTCTCTTTCACTGCAAGAGTACGCTTGACTGGCCTGACGAAGCCCGCACGATTTAGCGTTGATGTCACGTCCGTATCGGACGATGTAGGCACCACATCCATCGGCGTTCAGACGTCTATTGACACTTTGACGAATGGACTGAATACGTTCACCGTAACTGCGCCATCCCTCAGCGACGCCAATGCAGGCAAAAAGAATTCACGCTACGTCGTCACGGTCACCGGCACGCAAAACGGGAAAACGCTCTCCGCTGCCGGAAGAATTGCGGTGTATAAGAAGGCGGATTTCTCAGTCAAAGTACACCGCTCGTCCAAAGACCCGAGTAATGTCAAAATCCATGGTCGAGCCCGAACGTCACAACTCGTTGGAAAAAAGCTGGTTGTGTATTTCAAGCCGAAAGGTTCCGATTCATTCAAGAAAATCGGCAAGGCGAAAGTCAAGCTCGACGGCTGGAAATGGTCACTGCAATCCGATCAGATTACATCCGGAACATTCCTCGTGAAATTTCCGGGCAAGAAGTACCTCCTAAAAAGGGTGAGACAGTTCCACACTTCATTCTAAAAACCGCCGACTTCATAAAACAGGGTGGAAATAGCCAAGAATCCCGGCTTCAGATGTATCAAAGGAAAGGCCTATGAACGCCTTGAGCAAACTACGTACTGCGACCTCGCTCGTCGTAGTTGCATTGTCAGGCTTGGCCCTATCAACACCAACGACCGCAATCGCAAGCGACCCCTTAGCCGTGCCGCCAGAATGCAATATGGGGTCAACCATCGACCTGGAACAGGTAGATGCGCTCAAAGACGTGTCATGCGACTTCACAAACGTAACCGTATCACTGCCCGATGGAACGGATTACGCGATCCCAGAAGCAGGGATGGGTGTGTTTCGGAGCGCGTTTCTCGATGAGGACAGTTCCGTTGTCACAGAAGGCGACGAGGATGTGGTGGTAGCCCATTCTATCGACGGCAATCTGGCAGTTGAGATTGATGGAAGCAAGTTTGGCAATACGGAAGTCCTCCGCCAAATCGATACGCAGCAGTTCACTCCGACCGCGATTCAGCCTCTAGCCGCATCCTCTGGCAAATGTGGCACAGCGAACCGATACTCATACTCGGCGAGTGGGAATTTCTGGTCAGGCAAAGCCTACAACTGGTATTTTAAGGATGTTGACACGCCGTCAACCAATTCTCTCGCAAGAATACGTAATGCGATGGGCACCTGGAAAGAGGGGGAGCTTTGCCAGACGGGAACGAGCGTGAGCAACTCGCTGAGCACTTCCTACCTGGGCCTAACTACGGCTGACTCAGATGTGACGTCGAGCGGCGGTTGCAGCTCTAGCGAATCACCCGACAAGAACGTCGTCGTTTTTAATACCATAAACCAGTCAGGAACACTCGCGGTTACTTGTCGAACTTACGTCATTTCAACCGGGAATATTACGAGTGCCGATATAAAGTTTGATAGTGAGCACTCGTGGTTTTCGGGATCAGACATTTCGGCGTGCTCTGAGAAATACGATGTCCGTGGCGTGGCTTTACATGAGATCGGACACGCAGTCGGACTGGATCATGTGGCCACATCAACCAACCAAGTCATGCAACCTACCACCGCAAAATGTGACACCTCCCAGCGGAATCTGGGTATCGGAGACGCTTACGGAATGCGGGCCTTGTATTACGGCTCCTGAGGATTATGGCAGATGGTTGCTTCGCCAGCAAAGCGAACCACTACAGGCTTTTTGTAGGCTAGTTGTTGTAGGGCATGAGGTTGGTGACACCCGTGGGGGTCGGGGTGTGAGGGAGGGGTAGGTCTTGTCCGCAGGATGGAGTACCACTACGTCCTGCCTGCTGGGAGGACCTACACCTCATGACCCAGCTAACGCCGCGTTGACTCCCGAGGGCCGGTTGCGGCTCGTGCTGCGCTGCCAGTCGCGTCCGATCGCGCGGACCTGTTGTGGCGTATCCGCACCGACTCCTCCGGACCCAAGCCGGTCCACGTCGAGGATCTGCCGGACGGCTCCTGGCTGGCCGACCTACGCCAGACTCACTCGGCCGCGGCCCGGGCCGCGGAGCCGATGCGGGTGCGCGTCATCGACTACACCCTCGACGACGGCCGGCAGCAGGACCGCGAGAACACCACTGGCTACCGGCTCTTGACCACCGTGCCGGATCCCAGTCAGGCCAGCGCGACCGATCTGGCCGCAGCCTACGCGCAACGGTGGGAGATCGAGTCGACCTTCGACGAGCTCAAGACCCACCAGCGCGGGCCACTCACCGTGCTGCGCAGCAAGTCACCCAACCTGATTCGCCAGGAAATCTGGGGCCACCTGTGCTGCCACTTCGCGATCCGCTCGCTGATGGCCGAGGCCGCCGCGCACTCCGGGCATGATCCGGACCAGGTCAGCTTCGTTGCCGCGCTACGGATCACCCGCCAGACCCTCGCCCACCCGGGCGTCTTTTCCCCCTGACCAGCAAGGGCGGGACAGGCCCGGCTGGCTGGACTTCCTACGCCGGTTGCTGCGACGACTGAACCCGGTACGGCGACCACGTGCAGCGCCGCGCGTCGTGAAGAGGAAGTACACCAAGTGGCACGTCAAACGCGTCGCCCACGCCACCTGGCCCCAGCCCAGCACCGCCACAACCATCCATGTCCGGCGTTGTTAACTGAACGGTATCGCACCTAGGCCCGGGGCTGCGACGCAAGACCGTCGGCGACCTGTCCGGCCCACTCGCGCACCGCGCTGAAGTCACGATGGTCGCCGTACTTGCCCCGCGCCGCAGCGATGGCGGCCCGTTCGAGGATGTTCAGCTTGGAGACGTCCAGCGCCCCTGAGAAGTGGCGATGCTCCCGCGCATTCGGCAGCGTCACACGCAAGCCCCGGCCGCCGCCGGTGTTGGAATCCTGGGAGGCGGAATCGCTGAGGCCCGAGGAGAACAGCCACACCGGCAATCCGGCGAGGACTCCGGAGTTCCTCTCGATGAACTCACGCGCCTCGGGCAGCCACTGTCCCATATAGACGGCCGAGCCGACCACCACCGCGTCATAGCCTGACGGCTCAGCCACCTCGTCGGGCCTGCGAAGGTCGACCTGCAGCCCTCGGTCACGGAGGACCTCGGCAATCGCCTCGCCGACGCCCCACGTCGCACCGTGCTTGCTGGCGACCATCACGAGCACCGTCATCGTGCATCCCTCCGACGTTGTGGCATAGACCCATCCAAGCCGGGCGATTCGCCCTCCTGGTGGGCCCTGGGTCCCCCCTCCCCTCATCGATGACAGACTGGTCCTGTGCCGACCTCGCTGCCGCGCGACCTGCGGGCCCTTCCCAAGGCGCATCTGCACCTGCACTTCACCGGCTCGATGCGGCCAGGCACCCTGCGCGAGCTGGCGGCAAGCCACGGAATGCGGCTTCCCGCCGCCCTGCTGGACGATGCACCGTTACGAGTTCCCGGCGACCAGCGAGGCTGGTTCCGATTCCAGCGGCTCTACGACGCGGCGCGTGCCTGCGTCCGCGGCGAATCGGATATGCGCCGGATCGTCGACGAGGCCGTCGCCGACGACGCTTCGGAGGGCTCCGGGCGGCTCGAGCTCCAGATCGACCCGACGTCCTATGCGGCCCGGGTCGGTGGCATCACACCTGCCCTGGAGATCGTGCTGGACGAGGCCCGCGCAGCCGGCCTCCGGCACGGGGTCGAGGTCGGGATCGTCGTTGCCGCGTCGCGCACCCGGCATCCGCTCGACGCCCGCGCGCTCGCCCGCTTGGCGGCGCACCATGCCGGGGACGGCCATGGGCAGGTCATCGGATTCGGGCTCAGCAACGACGAGCGCGCCGGGCGGACCGCGGACTTCGCCGCGGCCTTCGCCATAGCGCGCCGGGCCGGACTCGCCTCCGTCCCGCATGGCGGGGAGCTCCTCGGGCCTGACCATGTGCGTGAGGTCGTGGACCACCTGCACCCGGACCGGCTCGGTCATGGCGTCCGATTGGCCGAGGACCTCGCACTGCTCGATGCGACCGTCGAGCAGCGGATCAGCCTGGAGGTCTGCCCGGCGTCCAACGTCGCACTGGGTGTCTACCCGACGATGCAGGAGGTGCCCGTGCGCACGCTCCTCTCACATGGCGCAAGCGTCGCGCTGGGGGCCGACGACCCACTGCTGTTCGAGAGCCGGCTGGCGGAGCAGTACCAGGCGCTGCGGGACGTCCAGGGGTTCAGCGACACCGAGCTGGCAAACCTCGCAGCCTCCTCAATCCGGGCATCCACCGCCTCCCCCGGTGTCAGGCGACGGCTGCTCGCGGGCGTCGACGACTGGCTGGCCTCGCCGGAACCCCCCGAGTGACCCTCGTGCACTCCGGTCGCTACAGCGAGACCCCCACCAGGACCGGCTCAGGTTCCAGCGTGATGCCGAAGGCCTCGCGCACCCCGTCGCGAATGGCGCGGGCCAGCTCCACCACCTCGGACGCCGTGGCCCCGCCGCGGTTGGTGAGCGCGAGCGAGTGCCTGGTCGACACGGTCGCCTGGCTGTCCTCGCCTGCCAGGCCGAACCCACGGCCGAAGCCCGCCCGCTCGATGAGCCAGGCCGCCGACGTCTTGATGACCGACGGGTCGACCGCTCCCAGGCTCGGCCCGGTGGTCACAGCCGGTCGTGCGGACCGCACCGGGAACCGCGGAGCTCCCTCGGGCAGGTCACCGGCCGACTCCGCGGGAACCACCGGATTGGTGAAGAACGACCCGGCGCTCCATCGGTCGTGATCCGCGGGGCCGTGCCCGTCGTCGACGAGCATGCCCTTGCCCGCTCGCAGATCCAGCACCGCCGCGCGCACCTCGGCAGACGGGGCGCGATCCCCGACGTCGACGCCCAGCCGCGCAGCGAGCTCCGGATACGCGATCGGGGCGGAGAGCGACCCGAGCCGCAGCTGGAACGAGACCGACAGCACCACATAGGCTGGCGTCGGGTACCAGGGCGCGCCCTTGACCGCCGAGGCCGATCGCGTGGAGTCCTTCAGCAACGAGGTCCGATAGCCGAAGCCGAGCTCCCCGACCGCGAAGGTCCGGATGCGCCCGCGCGTACGGTCCCAGGTGCGAATGGTCGAGATGGCGCCGGCCACCTCCTGCCCGTAGGCACCGATGTTCTGCACCGGGGCGGCACCCACCGTTCCGGGGATGCCCGAGAGCGCCTCGACTCCGACCCACTCCCGTTCCACCGTTAACCGCACGAAGTCATCCCAAGGCTGACCTGCCACGACAGTCATCGCAGCGCCGCCGCAGGCGTCCTGGCCCTCCGGATCGACACCGGTACGCGCGTCCCGCACCACCACGCCGCCGAAGCCCTCATCGGAGACCAGCAGGTTGGAGCCACCGCCGATCACCAGGAGCGGCTCCCCGGCGTCGTCCGCGGCCCGGACGACGCCGATCAGCTCTTCTTCACTGCGCGCCTCGACGTACGCATCTGCTGGACCGCCCACATGTAGCGTGGTCAGGTCGGAGAACTCGGCTGGCGTCATCGCTCCAGGCTACCGTTCGTCACCCCAGCCGGCTGTGGAAGACCCCTGACCGGACTCATGCCAGGCGGACAGCGACCTGCGCCTTGACCAAGACCTTCGCGCCGTCGAGCGTGACCAGCAGGTCCACCCTGCCCGACTTCTCTGCGACGTCGATCGCGGCCAGCGTTCCCACGACCTCGACCGATACCGTGCCCGTCGAGGGCACGGGAACCGGGCGCGCAAATCGCGTCTGGTAGTCCAGGACGGCACCGGGGTCGCCCAGCCAGTGCTCGACGAGGTCGAGGGCGGCGCCCATGGTGAGCATGCCGTGCCCGATGATCCCCGGCAGGCCGGCCGCCTGAGCGAACTCCGCATTCCAGTGGATCGGGTTGAAGTCGCCGCTGGCGCCCGCGTACCGCACCAGCCGCGCACGGTCCAGCACGATGGTCGACTCGCCGATGACCAGCGGAGCCGTCAGATCGGCCGCAATGGGCAGGCTCACGCGTCTGCCTCCCGCACCGCCAGGGTGGAGTAGACCCGCGAGATGAGCTCGCTGGGCTCTCCAGCGCCATCAGCCGCATAGATCTCCGCGCAGGTCGTCACCATCGACAGACCGCCACGCTGCGTGATCGATTCGACGCTGACCGCGGTCACCAGCTCGTCGCCGGCCACGATGGGCCGGACGTGGCTGAACCGCTCGTCGGCGTGGACCACTCGACTGAAATCGATCCCCGCCTCGGGGTCTTCGACATACTGAGCCTCAGCCCGCTGTGCCAGCACGACCGCGAACGTCGCTGGCGCGACGACGTCCACATAGCCGAGCGCGCGCGCCGAGTCCACGCTGACATGGCTCGGATGGGTCGCGCCCACTGCCGCAGCGAATTCGCGGATCTTCTCGCGTCCGACCACGTACACCGGGCCCGCGGGGTAGGAACGCCCCGCGTACTCGGTATTGACCACGACGACCGCTCTCGTTCAGCGGGTCTCGCGGTGTGACGTCTTCTTTCCGCAGCGCGGGCAGAACTTCGCCAGCTCCAGACGGTCAGGGTCGTTGCGGCGGTTCTTCTTGGTGATGTAGTTGCGCTCCTTGCAGTCCACGCAGGCGAGCGTGATCTTGGGGCGAACGTCAGAAGACTTGCTTGCCACGGTTGTGCCACCTCTCGCGCCTTGCGGCGCTGGATATCCCGTTCCCGGTGCCCCGGGAACTGAGGCCGACGTACCACCGAGGCACGCCGGTCGGTCTGTTGCACGTGCCGCCGGCTGGCACATGCCTGTCACACTGGTAGCGGGGGCGGGGCTCGAACCCGCGACCTCACGATTATGAGCCGTGCGCTCTAACCAACTGAGCTACCCCGCCGCACTCTCGCGGCGCACCGACCGGAATGCTCCGGCGCGATACGCCCCAGCAGCACGAACCACCGTGTGCTCGTGATCATTCCACGGGCACACGACGGTGCACTACCAGAGCCCCCGATGGGAATCGGACCCATGACCTCAGTCTTACCAAGACTGCGCTCTACCACTGAGCTACGGGGGCAGCGCCGAACACTGTACCTGCTGGATGCCAAGGCGGCGAAATCCGCCGACTTGGTGTGACCACGCCCTCGAACGACGAGAAGGCACAGGTCACACCGCTACTACGTCCTACGTACTGCGTGGCGGGTGACGGATTCGAACCCCCGTAGCATGACGCGGCTGATTTACAGTCAGCTCCCTTTGGCCACTCGGGCAACCCGCCGATGCCCGCAAGCGGGCGTGCCCACACTACTAGGTGCGGGCCGTTGTGTCGAAATCGCGACCTGTCGCTACGGTGGACATCAGCACCAGTCATTCCTACCGAAGGAGCCGGACCATGGCAGATTCCTCATTCGACGTCGTGAGCAAGGTGGACCGTCAGGAGGTCGACAACGCCCTGAACCAGGCCTCGAAGGAGGTCTCGCAGCGCTACGACTTCAAGAACATCGGCGCCTCGATCGCCTGGAGCGGCGAGAAGATCGTCCTCGTCGCGAACTCGGCGGAACGCGTTCTGGCCATCCTGGACGTCTTCGAGACCAAGCTCATCAAGCGAGGGATCTCGCTGAAGGCCCTCGACACCGGGGACGGCGAGCCCAAGCCGTCGGGCAAGGAGTACCGGCTGGAGGCCACCGTGAAGGAGGGTCTGGCAGGGGACGCGGCGAAGAAGGTCACCAAGATCATCCGTGACGAGGGACCCAAGGGCGTCAAGACCCAGATCACCGGAGACGAGGTCCGGGTGACCAGCAAGTCGCGCGACGACCTCCAGACGATCATCGCGTTGCTCAAGGGAGCAGACCTCGACTTCGCCGTACAGTTCACCAACTACCGGTGAGCCGTCGACCACAGTGCGACGCGACGTGCCCTTGCCCATCCGGCCGGGGACACTTCCCGAGATGAGCCCGGCCACCGTTCCTCCCTCAGTCGTCGCCACCGACCTCGACGGCACGCTGCTGCGGTCCGACGGCACGCTGTCGCTACGCACCCGGATCGCGTTGAACCGGGCCGAGGAGGAAGGCGTCTCGGTCATCTTCGTCACCGCACGGCCGCCGCGCTGGTTGCCGGACCTCGCGGGATCCGTCGGGAGCCACGGCACGATCATCTGCCTGGGCGGAGCCTGCGTGGTCGACGTCACGACCATGAGACCCACCGAGTTCCAGGGCTTCGCCCCCGACCTTCTGGCCGCTCTACTCGCGGATCTGCGGCACGGGATTCCCGACGTGGCCCTGGGCCTGGAACGCGCCAGCGGCGGCCTCTTCGACCCCGCGTTCCAGGACGCGGGGGACCGCGGCGCCTCGCCTCATGCGCGGGTCGAGCAGTCGCTGCACGATGGCGAGCCGACAGCCAAGGTCCTGGTCCGACGCGTGGAGATCGCCGCTGGCAGGCACCCGTCCCCGGAACCTGCCACCGCGCAGCTCCTCGATGAGGTGCGCGAGGTGCTACGAGGCCGCGCCACGCTGGCAGACGCCGGAAGCCCCGGGCTGGCGGAACTGCTTCCCGTCGGGGTGAGCAAAGCGGCCGCCCTGGAGAGGTGGTGCGCGGTCCGGGGCATCGCCCGCGAAGCGGTCTGGGCGTTCGGCGACATGCCCAACGACCTTCCGATGCTCGCCTGGGCCGGGCGGTCCTTTGCGATGGCCAACGCCCACCCCGCCGTGCGTGCCGCCGCGACCGACCTGACCTCATCCAACGACGCCGACGGGGTTGCACGAGTCCTGGAGCGACTCACCCTGCCGGGAGGCCTCGGTCAGGCCGAGTGAAGAAGTCTCACACGGCCTCGTCGCGTACCGGCATCGAGGACTGCCTATGCCTCAGTAGTACGTGACGCCGCCAGGCCCCATGCCCAGGCCGTTGTCCGTACCTCGGCCAGCCATGGCCTCCAACCGGGCGATGCGTTCCGCCATCGGCGGATGCGTCGCGAACAGCCTGCTCACCCGCCCGCCCCGGAACGGGTTCGCGATCATCACATGCGAGACATTCTCCAGCGCGGGTGTGGGCGCCAGCGGCGCAGACGCCGTGCCGGATTCCAGCTTGTCCAGGGCAGCCGCCAGCGCCATCGGGTCACCGGTCAGCCGTGCGCCGTCCTCGTCGGCATCGTATTCGCGGGTCCGGGAGATGCTCAGCTGGATGATCGAGGCCGCGACCGGTGCCAGCAGAGCGGTGGCCAGCACCGCAAGCGGGTTGGCACTCTCACGATCCCTGCCGCCGCCGAAGAACATCAGGAACTGGGCGATGGCCGTGACGATCCCGGCGATGGCCGCGGCCACCGAGGACGTCAGAATGTCCCTGTTGTACACGTGCATCAGCTCATGACCCAGGACGCCCCGCAATTCCCGCTCGTCCAGCAGCGCGAGAATGCCCTCCGTACAGCACACCGCCGCGTGTGCGGGGTTACGGCCCGTCGCGAAGGCGTTCGGTGCCATGGTGGGCGAGACATACAGCGCAGGCATCGGCTGCCCCGCCTTCTGCGACAGCTCCCGCACGATGCGGTACATCGCAGGCTGCTCGACCTCGGTCACCGCATAGGCCTGCATGGACCGGATGGCGAGCTTGCCGGAGTTCCAGTACCCGAATGCCGTGCCCGCCACTCCGACGAGGCAGAACACCACCAGCATGGAACCGCTGCCCTGGCCGACGATGGCCCAGATGATCAGCAGCAAGGCCCACATGCCAGCGAAGAGCAAAGTGGTCTTCAGTCCATTGAAATGGCGCTTCGATACGAAGGTCGTGGGCGTCGACACAGCGGGCCTCCCTGTGGCTTGACGGGGATCCGACTATAGCGCCTGTGTCTGAATGACCGCTGTGACCCATTCGCCCGGTGTGATCACCGCAGGCCGACGGCCCGCCGCGAGCCCCGCCAGGGGTCCGACGTCAGGCGGTGACACCGCGGGAAGCGGCAATCATCTCCGCACGGGTGGGCACCTTCACACGCTCCCGCCCGGCAGCCTCACCGAGAGAGCGCTCGAAAGCGTCCAGTTGCAGCCAGTCCTCCCATACCAGGAAGGCCACGCCGCGCTCAGTGAGCCAGGCCTCGAGCGCCACCGGATCCGGTGACTCGGCAGGGGGAAGCGTGTCGGCGTCCGCCACGAGGTGTCTGATCGTCTCGGCGGCATCGGACTTCGTCGAACCGATCAGTCCCACCGGACCGCGCTTGATCCAGCCGGACGCGTACAGCCCGGACACGACAGATCCGTCGGCCTCCACCACCCGGCCCTCCACGTTCCGGATCACGCCCTTGACCTCATTGAACGGCACAGACGACACGGGGGAACCGAAGTAGCCGACCGCCCGGTAGACGGCCTGCACCGGCCAGTCGTGCAGTTGCCCGGTGCCCCGGACGGTGCCGTCGCCGGTCAATTCGGTGCGCTCCGTGCGCAGCGCGTCCACGTGACCGTCGCCGGCATTGTCGAGCAGCGCGGCGGGAGCCTGCAGGAAGTGCAGGTGAAGACGCCGAGAAGCATGCTGCGCACCCGGGTCGATCAGGGCCCAGTCGGTCAGGGTCTTGACGACCTGCTTGGTCTGGTTCGAACCCGAGATCGCCGCGACCGATCCCTCGTCGAAGTCGAAGTCCTCCGGATAGACCACCACATCGACATCGGGGACATGGCCGAGCTCGCGCAGTTCCAGTGGCGAGAACTTCGCTTGCGCGGGACCGCGCCGGGCGAAGACATGGACATCGGTGACCGGAGACGCCTGCAACGCCCGATAGACGTGATCGGGGATCTCCGTCGGCAAGAGGTCATCCGCATGCTTGGCGAGGATCCGGGCAACATCCAGGGCCACGTTGCCAGCACCGATCACCGCAACCTGGCTGGCGTCCAGTGGCCACTCCTGCGAGACATCGGGATGCGCGTCGTACCACGACACGAAGTCCGCAGCGCCGAAGGAGCCCGCAAGATCCACCCCCGGAATCGCCAAGGCGGCATCCTCGATGGCTCCCGTCGTGAAGATGACGGCGTCGTAGAAGCGCCGCAGGTCTGCGAGCTCGATGTCGGTGCCGACGTCGACGTTGGAGATCAGGCGGATGTCACCGCGATCCAGCACGTTATGCAGTGCCGTGATGATCTGCTTGATGCGCGGGTGGTCGGGGGCGACGCCATACCGGACCAGGCCGAAGGGTGCGGGCAGCCGCTCGAAGAGGTCGATCGAGACCTCGGTGTCGGTCTTGCTCAGGATGTCGGCGGCGTAGATTCCCGCGGGACCTGCGCCGATGATCGCGACGCGCAAAGGACGGTTGGTGCTCACCAGCGACGGTTCCTCTCGTTCGACCGGCTCTCGCGGCATGCCGGCCGTGAAGGCCGCTGCTCGCTCACAGACCGATCCCTGGACGGAGATGGGCGCGCCGCAGCGCGGTGCGCAGCCTCAGATCTACCGCGAATCACGCTAACACAGCCACTGCAGCCGACCCGGTGGCGTTCAATCACCGAGACGCAGCAGGCCGATCAGCGATCCGCGGCGATCAGCGATCCGCGGCGATCAGCGATCCGCGGCGATCAGCGATCCGCGGCGATCAGCGATCCGAGGCGATCAGCGATCCGAGGCGACAGGCGATCGATGCGGCGCCGCACGCTCCCGGGCGGCTGGGCTCAGTGGTGCGGCTGGGCTCGGTGACGCAGCTGGGATCAGTGGAGCGGCTCGATCTGAAACGTCACGCCGTCGCCCAGGTCGACGACGCCACCCACCGGCACGACGGTGGGCTCGCCTGGGACGATCAGATGGGCAGCGGCCCCTGGTTCAGTGACATAGACGCCGTTCGTGGAATGCAGGTCGGTGACCACTACGTCGTCGATGACTTGCGCGACCTGCAGATGGGTCCGCGAGATATCACGACGCGGACTCTCCACCGTCACCAGCCTGGGCCTCTCGGCACCGGCCCCCCGCGAAGCCATCGGAGCTCGACCCAGCAGCACCGGGCGGTCCAGCGGCACGATCATTCCGCTCGACAATGAGATCTTCGCCACCGGGCGGGCGGGCGGGATCGTGGAGCCGGCGGGCGGGATCGTGGTCGACGGTCCCTCGTCACGTCGCTCCGCAACCCTCAGCGCCAGGCCGTCGGGAACCGGGAACGGGCCCGGCACCTTGTCGTCGGGCCAGGTCGGCAGACGCCGGCGAATGTCGACCAGCTCGGAGCTGAGAATGGTCAGATCGGGCACCTCGTCCTCGGAGGCACCCCGCACGGCCTCCTCCGACGAGGTGAGGCGAGCCCGCCTCAGTGATGACGCCAGCACGGTCTCGTCATCGATGTCGGCCTCCGCTGGCGTGAAGGCTTCTTCCGCGCCGGCTGCCGCACTGGACGCGATGGACTCCGACACCACGGGCTTGGCCAGGGATATCGCCGGGATATCGGATGGTAACGGACGAGGCCGACTCCCCTGACCTGCGCCCCCTGCCTCATCCTGGTCGAGAAAGTCGAGAATCACGGAATCAGCCAGCACGACCCCCGCGGACAGGGAGAGCCACACCGCTGCCCGCTGATCGCCCTCCTGGGGGTCGTCCGCCTCGGGAATGGACCGTAGCGAGACGTGCCGGGGATGGTCGACGACGAACTCGGTCCACGTCGAGATGTTCCGCCCGTCCCGAACCACGGAACCTGTGTCGGCCGCCACCTCGACCTCGATGCCGCCATGGATGACGACGCTGAGCTGGGCACCCGTCCGCACGGCGATGGCGAACTCCGGCAAGTCGGACAGCCCCCCGCGCGTCACGATTCCCAGGACCGCCGGCAGATCGATCACAGGCTGCGAAGCCAGCCAGAGTTCCTCGGCGAGCGTGCCGGCCACCTCGGCACCCAGGAACACCACACCAGAACCCTGCGCCACGGCGGTGCCACGGCCCGGTTCGTAGGCGATCACCATCAGTGTCCGCTTCCGCTGCCCAGCACCGCCGCACGG
>JAATES010000405.1 GCA_015655615.1 Actinomycetales bacterium | reverse complement strand
GTGACGGAGGGGTATGAGAAGAAGCTCGAGATCGTCGGCACGGGTTACCGCGTCACGGCAAAGGGCTCCGACCTGGAGTTCGCTCTCGGTTTCAGTCACCCCGTGGTGGTATCGCCGCCGCAAGGCATCAGCTTTGCGGTGGAGAGCCCCACCAAGTTCTCGGTCAGTGGCATCGACAAGCAGCAGGTCGGCGAGGTCGCAGCCAACATTCGTAAGATCCGCAAGCCTGAGCCCTATAAGGGCAAGGGCGTGCGATACGCCGGCGAGGTTGTCCGCCGCAAGGTCGGAAAGGCTGGAAAGTGATGGCTGTCCAGATCAAGGGCAAGGGCAAGTCGGTCTCGCGTGCTCGTCGCCACCTGCGCCTGCGCAAGAAGATCACCGGCACGACGGAGCGTCCCCGCTTGGTGGTGACCCGGTCGTCGCGGCACATCGTCGCGCAGATCGTGGACGACACCGTGGGTCGGACGCTGGCCTCCGCGTCGTCGCTCGAAGGGGACCTGCGGTCCCTGGACGGCGACAAGAGCGCGAAGGCGCGCAAGGTCGGCGAACTCGTCGCCGAGCGCGCCAAGGCAGTCGGGATTGCCACGGTGGTCTTCGACCGCGGCGGCAACAAGTACCACGGCCGGGTGGCCGCGGTTGCCGATGGCGCACGGGAAGGCGGGCTGGAACTATGACCTCCCCGATCAACCTCAAGACTGTTGACGCATCGAAGCAAAGGACGTTCTGATGGCTGCAGGGCAGCGCAGCAACACCGGCGGACCCACGGGTGGCGCCAGCGCCGAACAGGGCGATCGCTCAGGCGAGCGCCGTAACGACCGTCGCGGCGGAGGCCGTGGCGATGGCCGCCGCAACGAGGTCGAGAAGAGCGCCTTCGTCGAGCGGGTCGTCACCATCAACCGCGTGTCCAAGGTCGTCAAAGGCGGCCGCCGCTTCAGCTTCACCGCGCTTGTCGTGGTGGGCGATGGCGACGGAACCGTCGGCGTGGGCTACGGCAAGGCCAAGGAGGTGCCCGCGGCGATCGCCAAGGGTGTCGAGGAGGCGAAGAAGTCATTCTTCCGTGTTCCCCGCATCCAGGGCACCATCCCTCATCCCGTGCAGGGCGAGGCCGCAGCCGGCGTCGTCTTCCTGCGTCCAGCCTCGCCGGGTACCGGTGTGATCGCCGGTGGTCCGGTGCGCGCCGTGCTGGAGTGCGCGGGCATTCACGACGTGCTGAGCAAGTCGCTCGGCTCGTCCAACTCGATCAACATCGTGCACGCGACCGTGCAGGCGTTGCGTGAGCTCGAGGAGCCGGAGGCCGTGGCAGCTCGCCGTGGACTGCCCCTTGAGCACGTGGCGCCCGCCGCGTTGTTGCGCGCACAGGCCGCCGGTCGTGCCGCGAAGTCGGCATCGGCAGAGCAGGTAGGTGCATGATGGCGCGTCTGAAGGTGACCCAGCTGAAGTCGGGCATCGGCGGCAAGAAGAACCAGCGTGAGACGCTGCGGACCCTGGGCCTGAAGCGAATCGGCGATACCGCCGTGCAGGAGGATCGCCCGGAGATCCGCGGCATGGTCAAGACCGTCACCCACCTGGTGGCAGTCGAGGAGGTGGACTGACCATGGCAGAGAACAAGAAGGCCGAGGACTCGGCGGCCAAGGCCGTCGACGACGGCGCAGAGGTGACAGCGGCACCTGCCAAGAAGGCTGCGGCCACCAAGGCTGGTGCGACGAAGGCAGCGCCCAAGGCCAAGGTGGTGAGCGACGAGGTCTCGGCCGCGTCGGACAAGCCCGCCAAGAAGGCCACGGCGAAGGCAGCTGACAAAGTCGCTGCGGACAAGCCGGCGAAGAAGGAGTCGGCCAAGCCTGCGAAGGCTGAGGTCGCGTCCGGTAAGAACGTCACTGAAGGTGCCGGCGGAACGCTGAAGATGCACCACTTGCGCCCTGCCCCCGGTGCCAAGACCGCCAAGACCCGTGTGGGCCGTGGTGAGGCGTCGAAGGGTAAGACCGCGGGACGAGGTACCAAGGGCCAGAAGGCTCGGTACCAGATTCCAGAGCGGTTCGAAGGTGGACAGATGCCGTTGCACATGCGTCTTCCGAAGTTGCGCGGTTTCAAGAACCCGTTCCGCACGGAGTACCAGGTGGTGAACCTGGACAAGCTCTCGGACCTGTATCCCCAGGGCGGCACTGTGACGGTGTCTGATCTGGTGGCCAAGGGCGCGGTTCGTAAGGGCCAGCTCGTCAAGGTGCTTGGCACCGGTGCTGTTGATGTGAAGCTGGAGGTAGCGGTCGACGCGCTCTCCGGTTCTGCCAAGGAGAAGATCCTGGCTGCGGGCGGATCGGTCGTCGAGGACTGATCATGCTGGGAGGCCGGGCGGCATGTTGTCGCCCGGCCTCCGCCATAGGTGGAGGGCAGAGGTACCAGGCGGGTATCGACGGCCGGGGCTGGCGATGGATGCCGGTTCTGGTTCTCCCGTAGGCCAGGTAAGGTTCGACACGTGTCATGTTCGTGACATGCCGTCGGGCACCGGAAGGACCGGTGCAGAGAACACCCCGCTGATGCGGGCAGGAGGATTCGGTGCTCAGCGCATTCGTCCGGGCGTTTCGTACTCCCGACCTGCGGCGCAAGCTGCTGTTCACGATCGCCATCATGGCGATCTTCCGCGTAGGTTCATTCGTTCCCGCCCCCGGCGTCGACTACAAGGTGGTCCGCGGGTGCGTCCAGGCCGCTGAGAGCAATGACATCCTCGGCTTGGTGAACCTCTTCAGCGGTGGCGCTTTGCTCCAGCTGTCCATCTTCGCGCTGGGAATCATGCCGTACATCACGGCATCGATCATCGTCCAGCTGCTCCGCGTGGTGATTCCCCGCTTTGAGACCCTTCACAAGGAGGGCCAGGCCGGTACGGCCAAGCTGACGCAGTACACGCGGTACCTGACCATCGCGCTCGGCGTGCTGCAGGCCACGACCTACGTGACCATGGCGAAGACCGGAGCGCTGCTGCCGAACTGTGAGCCGTTGCGAGACGACGGCATCATGACGTCGCTGCTGGTCATCATCACCATGACGGCTGGTACCGGCCTGATCATGTGGCTGGGCGAGATGATCACCGAGCGCGGCATCGGCAACGGCATGTCCCTGTTGATCTTCACCTCGATCGCCGCCAGCCTGCCTTCGGCATTGTGGTCCATCGCCGGTGGTTCCAACGGTATCGGCAAGTTCGCGGTGGTCGTCCTGATCGCCCTGCTGGTGGTCGTGCTCGTCGTCTTCGTCGAGCAGTCCCAGCGCCGCATCCAGGTTCAGTACGCCAAGCGGCAGGTGGGCCGGCGTATGTACGGCGGGACCAGTACCTACATTCCCATCAAGATCAACATGTCCGGCGTGATCCCCGTGATCTTCGCCTCGTCGATCCTGGCGGTCCCGGGGCTGCTGGCTCAGTTCGCGAAGAACAAGAACGGGGGCTGGGCGGTCTGGGTCACGCAGCACCTGTCCTCGACGTCGGCGCCCCTGCACATCGCGCTGTATGTGGTGCTGATCATCTTCTTCACGTTCTTCTACACGGCGATCACCTTCAACCCGACTGAAGTGTCGGACAACATGAAGAACTACGGCGGGTTCATCCCAGGGATCCGTGCAGGCAGGCCGACTGCGGAATATCTCGAATATGTGATCTCCCGTATCACGACCGCGGGATCGATCTATCTGGCGCTGGTGGCATTGATCCCGACCATCGGGTTCATCCTGCTGGGGGTCACGAGCAACGTGCCGTTCGGTGGCACGTCGATTCTGATCATCGTCGGCGTCGGACTCGAGACGGTCAAGCAGATCGACTCCCAGCTCCAGCAACGGCACTACGAGGGACTGCTGCGATGACGGCTTCCCGGCTGATCATCATGGGCCCGCAGGGCGCGGGCAAGGGCACCCAGGCGGCGTTGCTCGCCTCACGGCTCGACGTCCCAGCGATTTCGACCGGCGACATCTTCCGTGCCCACATCGGTGGCGGCACCGAGCTGGGCAAGCTCGCTCAGTCCTACACCGCGCGGGGTGAGCTCGTCCCCGACGAGGTCACCAATCGCATGGTGCGCGATCGGCTGTCTCAGCCCGATGTCTCCGGCGGCTTCATCCTGGATGGTTACCCGCGTAACGCTGCGCAGGTGCAGGAACTCGACGGGATACTCAGCGACCTCGGCGTCTCCCTGGACGCAGTCGTGGAGCTGGTGGCGGACCGGGCGGAGTTGCTGGCGCGGCTGCGACAGCGTGCCGTGGTCGAGGGACGCGAGGATGACACCGAGGAGGCCATCGCACGCCGCCTCGATATCTATGCCGAGCAGACGGCTCCGCTGACGGGTGCGTACGAGGCGCGAGGTCTGCTGCGCCAGGTCGATGGCATCGGTGACATCGCGGACATCGCGGACACCATAGCCGCTGCGCTAGACGTTCGCTGAGGCCTGCACGTCGTGTTCGGTCGCCCGCACATCCAGTACAAGACTCGTGAGCAGGTGCTGCTCATGCGCCGGGCCGGTCTGGTCGTGGCGGATTCACTCGCCGCTGTGCAGCAGGCGGCGCAGCCGGGCATGACCACCGGCGAGCTGGACGAGGTGGCTTCCGATGTGATCATCGGAGCGGGAGCCGACGCGTCCTTTCTGGGCTATGAGGGATTCCCTGCGAGCATCTGCACGTCGGTCAATGATGCCGTGATCCACGCGATCCCAGGCGGCACCCGGCTGCATGCGGGTGACATCGTCTCGATCGACTGCGGTGCCATCGTGGACGGATGGCACGGGGACGGAGCGATGTCATTCCTGGTCGGTGAGGGCAGTGCCGCTGATGAGTGTCTCGTTGCGACGACCGAGCAGGCCATGTGGGCGGCCATCGCCGCGCTGGCAGGAGGCGGGCACCTCAACGTGGTCGGAGAGGCCGTCGAGCAGGTCGTTGCTGCGGCGGGCACGCAGGAACGGCACTACGGAATCGTCGAAGACTATGTCGGGCATGGCATCGGAACCGAAATGCACCAGGATCCGGATGTGCTGAACTACCGGTCGCGCGAGCGGGGTCCGCGACTGCGGTCCGGCATGTGCCTGGCGATCGAGCCCATGCTGACCGCGGGGCGTTCCGACGTGTGCGTGTGCGAGGACGATTGGACGGTGATGACCGCTGACGGCAGCCGCGCCGCACACTGGGAGCACACTGTGGCGATCCTTGACGACGGCATCAGCGTGCTCACCGCGCATGACGGCGGGGTGAGCGGACTGGCGCCGTATGGAGTCACTCCGGTGCAGCTCGTCACGGGGGCTGTCCCGACGTTGCAGGATTGACACTCGCAGGTGCCCTCGCGTACGCTGGTCTGTCGGGTGTGTACACTGCGCCGGGTACAGGTCCTGACCTGAAAAACCTCGGCAGAATTGTTCGAATCTGAGCAGTGTGAGCCCAGCCTCGCCCCACCGTGGTGGGTCGGCTGTGCTCTTGCCTGCCCGGCTCGACACATGGCGATCAGCGCACACCGGTGCGCGACGGTACGACAGTTAGCGGAGGACATGGCGAAGAAGGACGGTGTCATCGAGATCGAGGGCAGCGTGGTCGAGGCTCTGCCGAACGCGATGTTTCGCGTCGAGCTTGCCAACGGCCACCGGGTTCTGGCACACATCTCAGGAAAGATGCGGCAGCACTACATCCGGATCCTCCCCGAGGACCGTGTGGTGGTCGAGCTCAGCCCGTACGACCTCTCGCGCGGCCGGATCGTCTACCGTTACAAGTAAACTGTTCGCTGATCCGGCCCCGGCCGGACGACACGATTTGACACGACTATGCCGCCAGGCTCGCGAGCGGGTGCGGCGGCGAAGGACACATGATGAAGGTCAATCCCAGCGTCAAGAAGATCTGTGACAAGTGCAAGGTGATCCGCCGGCACGGAAACGTCATGGTGATCTGCGAGAACCCGCGTCACAAGCAGCGCCAGGGCTGAATCAGCACTGTTCGCTACACAGCGCATGACCACCGCACCTCCGGGTGCGGACCACCCTCGGTCCGGAGGCCGAGGCTCGCAATCGCGAGAGGACATGCGGCAGACCTTCGGCAGTAAGACAGGAACCTCAGCTCCATGGCACGTTTGATCGGAGTGGACCTCCCGCGCGACAAGCGCCTCGAGGTCGCCCTCACCTACATCTTCGGCGTCGGGCGTACGCGCGCACAGCAGACACTGACAGCGACAGGCATCAGCCCTGACCTTCGCGTGAAGGACCTCGACGACACCCAGCTCGTCGCGCTGCGCGACTACCTCGAGGCCAGCTTCAAGCTCGAAGGTGACCTGCGACGCGAGATCGCCGCCGACATCCGCCGCAAGGTCGAAATCGGTTGCTATGAGGGCCTGCGGCACCGCCGTGGCCTGCCGGTGCGTGGTCAGCGCACCAAGACCAACGCGCGTACCCGCAAGGGCCCCAAGCGCACAGTGGCCGGCAAGAAGAAGGCTCGCTAAGCAACCAGCAGCTCGGCTCAGGTGCCCGTCCTGGCGCACCAGCCGAATCGATGACCTCGACCGAGAAGAGTAGGACCGTCATATGCCTCCCAAGACTCGCGGAGCAGTCCGCAAGCCCCGCCGCAAGGACAAGAAGAACATCGCCTTCGGCCAGGCTCACATCAAGAGCACGTTCAACAACACCATCGTGTCCATCACGGACCCGGCCGGTGCCGTCATCGCCTGGGCCTCATCCGGTCAGGTGGGCTTCAAGGGCTCGCGTAAGTCGACACCCTTCGCCGCCCAGCTCGCCGCCGAGGCCGCTGCGCGCCGCGCTCAGGAGCACGGCATGAAGAAGGTCGACGTCTTCGTCAAGGGCCCGGGCTCGGGCCGCGAGACGGCGATCCG
>JAATES010000328.1 GCA_015655615.1 Actinomycetales bacterium | reverse complement strand
TCTACGCGTCGAGTCAGTACCTCGTGGTGGTGGCCGTGGCAGTCCTGCTCGGCTGTGGTGCGGCCTATGCCGGCACGAGGTGGCCGCCGCAGAGGTGGTGGGCCGCGGTACCGGCCGCTGTGGCCGTCTACCTCGTCAGCGTGATACCTGCGGCAATTCCCTCCAGCCTATGGGACCTGCCCCATAATCTGGCGTACGGTCTGCGCCAGGCCATCGTGGCACCCGTCGCCGCCTGGAAGCCGTTGGCCACGGTCGGTCTGCCGGTGGGCAGCTTCGAGGCGATGCTGGTCCCTGCGTACCTAGTGTTCCTGGTGACCTCTGCCGTCGGATACACCCTGGTGTGGCGTCATCCCGCGCGGGTCCCTCTGGCCTCCCTCCTCACCGGTGGGGCGCTGACCTTCGGGCTGGTCATGGGCCGTAGCGCTCCATCCGAGTCGGCGATCGTGCTGGGTCGCCAGCTCGCGCAGCCCCGGGAAGTCCTGGTGGGCGTGGGCTGGATCGTCCTGACCGTGCTCTGGTTGTCCTGGAGGGCACTGCTTGCCCGCCGCAGGGTCGCGGCAGTCTCCGGTGACGGGGGGAGCAGCCGGGCGCGGCGGACGGCGACGATCACCCGGGCGGCGTCGGGCGTCGCGATGGTGGTCGTCGCCGTCGTGGCGACGATGGCAGTCGCCCCAGGCTGGTCGCAGGACAGAACCGTGGCCAGATCGGTGATCGTGCCGGTCACCGTCCGTCCGCCGCAGGACAGCCCGCTGAGCTCCTTTCGTGCCTCCTTCACTCCGGCAGGACTCGACCGCGAGCTGTTCACCGTGTCGGGGGCGGCAGCCGGCACGATGGTCCGGATCGCCACGCTGCCGCACTATGACGGAGAGTCGTTCACGGCGCTGGACCCGGGTCAGCCCGGTGGCGGATTCCGCCAGCTTGCCTACCGGATCGACGGTGTGGCGGGACAGCGCTCGCAGGTCACTGTGAGGATCGCGGACTACCACGACGTCTGGCTCCCGACGGTCGGCCAGGCCACGCAGGTCTCCTTCGCAGGCTCTGACGCCCGGGTGCTGACCTCGGCGATCTTCGTCGACCCGAAGACCACGGGCGTCCTCAGCCTGGCGGTGCGTCCCGGAGGAAGTCAGGGCCTGCACGACGGGGATTCCTATGCACTCACCTATGCCACCCCGCAGGCGGTCTCACCTACGGATGGGCCGGCGGGCCTGGCCGATCCGCCCACGGCCGAGGTCTATCCGCAGTTGTTCGCGTGGTTGAAGGCCGCAGGCCCAGTCGCCGGGACCGTGGCGGAGGTGCAGGCACTCGTGGACCGGATGATGCAGCAGTCCTATCTGGGCCATAGCCTGGTCGACCCTTCGGCAGGAGAATCGGCCGGCTCCACGACGACCTGGCTGACGGGCTTGCCTGCGGGACCAGGTGGCCAGCCCTATGAGTTCCGCCCGAGCTATGCAGGTCACAGCATCAGAGTCATCGAGGACCAGGTGTTCGCACCGATGAACGAGAGCACCGTCCAGTGCTCCGACACCGTGACGCAGTGCGCGGCCACGGTCGGCGATCAGGAGCAGTACGCGGTCGCAGCTGCATTGATCGCCGAAGCCTCCGGATTCCCCGCTCGGATCGTCTTGGGCGCGGCGGTGCCGGCCGACGGCGTGGTGCGAGGCCGGATGGTGACCGCCTGGGCTGAGATCGAGACGGAGAGCGGGACCTGGGCTGCATTGACCGCTGAGCCACGCGTCGACAATTCGTTCGTCGAGGACACCAAGGTGTCCGAACCACAGACGTACCAGACGCCGGTGGACCGTCAGGACGCCGAGCAGCTTGCCCCGCCGGACCAGAAGGCGCAGGACGGGGCGACCCCGCCCCCGGCCGCAGCACAGGACCCCCCCTCCACCAGTCTTGCTGGACGCTGGTGGCCGGCGATCAGGACCGGCCTGGGTGGCCTGGGCCTGCTGCTCCTCCTGGGTTCACCGATCGTCGTCACGCTCGCCGCCAAGGCACGAAGGCGTCAGCGCCGGCGTTCGAGTAGTGACCCGGAACGCATGATCGCCGGTGGCTGGCAGGAATACGTCGATCGCGCAGTCGATCTGCGGATGGCGCGTCCGGCTCATCACACGCGCAGCGAGTTGGCGGCGTTGTACGGCGGGTCCCGGAGTGAGGAACTGGCAGCCCGGGCGGATCGCGCGGTCTTTGCGGACCACGAGCCGCAGCAGGCCGACAGCGAGCGATACTGGCAGCTGGTCGAAGCCGAGGTTGCAGAGATGCAGGGCTCACACACCACAATGGAACGATGGCGGGCCAGGCTGTCGTGGACCTCGCTGCGGAGTCCCCGATGAACACCGATGCCCGATCGCCGCGAGGAGACCAGAGCGTGAACGACCTGACACTGCGCGCCGCAGCATCGACTCACCCGGGACAGATCCGGGAGCACAACGAGGACGCGCTCCTGGCCGACGGAACGATCTTCGCTGTGGCAGACGGCATGGGTGGCCACGAGGCCGGCGATGTCGCGAGCGCCGCAGTGATCAGTGCGCTCCAGGTGGTGCGCGGCGGCAACCTGGCACCGGGGGGAGAAGCCACTACTCCGGAGGCTGTGGTGGCAGCGCTCGCGGTGGCCCAGCAGCAGGTGGCCGCGATCTCGCATGGCCGGGTGCGGGCAGCCGGTTCGACGGTGGCCGGCGTGGCTGCGGTGGACGTTGCCGACGCCGCCCATTGGCTGGTCTTCAACGTCGGCGATTCCCGGGTCTATCGCTGGTGGGAGGGGCGACTCCGGCAACTGTCCGTGGATCATTCGCTGGTCCAGGAATGGGTCGACGAGGGCACGCTGACCCGGCAGGAGGCACGGCGGTCGTCCCAGCGCAACGTCATCACCCGCGCACTCGGTGCTGCGGATCACGAGGTGGACTATTACCTCACTCCGGCCTTGGACGGCGATCGGATCCTGATCTGCTCGGATGGGCTCAACAGCGAACTGGAAGACCACGAGATCGCGGCGCTGCTGGCTGGCGGTCGTACGGCGGAGTCCGCCGCGCAGTCGCTGGTGACTGCGGCACTGAATCATGGCGGCCGGGACAATGTCACGGTGGTGGTGGTCGACGTCCTTGCCGGCGGGCTGGATCCGCAGCAGCTTCGCGTTCGGGGCGGCGCTGCTCCGGGCGCGGACGTGGTGACCTGTACGGACGAGGCCGATGAGGACACTGCGCCTGCCGGCCGGGGAGGTACCCATGAGTGAGGACACCGGTGTCCCAGGATCCGGGGGTTCCCAGGATGAGGCGGACGAACGGACCACGGTACGCGACCACGACGAGGCAACGGTGCTGCGTCCGCTGCGCCCGGCGATCCCGGCTCAAGAAGACGACGAGGGCACCGTTCTGCGCTCCATTCGGCCGACATCCGCCGAGCCGGTGCAGGAGGATGCGGACAACGACGACACGAGAATGGCCCGGAAGCTGTCGTCAGCGCCGGATGACAGCACGCACGTGCTCGATGACCGGACCCATCTAGCCGATCTGGACACCCATATCGCTGCGCGGCGTGCCGGGGATGAGCGCCCCGCCAGGGCACCGGAGGGCGCGGCCGCACCGGCGGCACGGCTGGCCGTGATCCCGGTGGACCCTGCCTCACCGTTGGCTCGCGAGCGGTACGAGATCAGGGCAACTGCCGACCCTGTCCAAGCGATCCGGCAGGACTTCAGCCAGCCTGCCCAGCGGGTGCAGCGCAAGGCTCCGGTGGCGGACGCCTCGCACCGGGTTCGGCGTCGCCGGCTCCTGCTCTGGCTGACCGTCGCCGTGTCCGTCCTGGCGGCTGGCGCAGTCGCTGCCTGGTGGGTGCTCTAGCCTGGAAGGGTGCCGAGAAGCCTACAGATCTACTCCAGTGCCTTGCACACCCGATTCCGGGGCCTGGACCGGCGAGACGGCGTGCTGATCGCGGGGCCGGCAGGCTGGGGCGAGTTCTCGCCGTTCTGGGACTATTCGGATGGCGAGTCCGCGCCCTGGTGGCGAGCCGCGGTGGAGGCCGCTGACGTCGGCTGGCCGGATCCCATCCGAGACCGCATTCCGGTAAATGTGACCGTTCCGGCAGTGGATGGGCCGCGAGCGCACCGGATCGTGACGATGTCGCAGGGCTGTATGACGGCGAAGGTCAAGGTCGCTGAGCCCGGCGATTCCGTCACTGACGAGATCGCCCGGTTGGAGGCCGTGCGGGATGCTCTGGGGCCCGCGGGCAGGATCCGCATCGACGCGAATGGCGGTTGGGACGTGGACACGGCTCTGACGAGGCTGACGCTCCTCGACCGTGCTGCGGGTGGTCTGGAGTACGTCGAACAGCCCGTGCCCACCGTGTCCGGCCTTGCGATGGTGCGCCGAAGGCAGGACGTTCCAGTCGCCGCTGACGAGTCGATCAGGCGCGCGGCCGACCCGTTGGCCGTCGTCCGCGCCGACGCGGCTGACATCGTCGTGCTCAAGGTGCAACCGCTGGGGGGAGTGCGAGCGTGCCTGGACCTCGCTGCGCAGGTCGGGGTCCCGGTCGTGGTGTCGTCCGCACTGGAGTCCTCCGTCGGGATCGCGGCTGGAGTGGCACTCGCCGCTGCGCTGCCAGAGCTGCCGTACGCCTGCGGGCTGGCGACCGTCCAGCTTTTCGACCAGGATGTGACCGACCAGCCTCTGGTGCCGACCTCGGGGAGTCTTCCGGTGCGACGTCCTGCGGTCCACCCACATGTCCCGGGATGGCCCTTGGCCTCCGACGAGGTCGCGGAACGCTGGCGCCGTCGTGCTGCGCGGGTGGCCGACCTGGTGGGAGCGCCTCAGTGACGATGGCTCCGCGACAGAGTCCCGCGATGGATGCCGCACGCGCGGCGATCACGGCTCTGATCTCCTCCGGCGTGCGCGATCTGGTGCTCTGCCCGGGGTCTCGCTCGGCACCGCTGGCATACCTGGCTGCGGCCGCCGAGCAGGCCGGGCTCCTCCGGGTGCACGTGCGCATCGACGAGCGCAGCGCAGGGTTCCTGGCTCTGGGGCTCGCGCTGGGGTCCGGGGTGCCTGCGGGGGACGGCAGTGTGGGGCAGGGGCCCCATCCCCGACTCACTCCCGTGGCCGTGGTGACGACGTCCGGCACCGCGACGGCCAATCTGCACCCGGCCGTCATGGAGGCGCATCACAGCAACGTGCCGGTCCTCGTGCTGACGGCGGACCGCCCGCAGGAGCTCCACGGGACGGGAGCGAACCAGACCACCGGCCAGTCCGCGATCTTCGGGCGTGCCGTGCGTTGGCAGGCCGACATCCCCGCTCCCTCCGGGCGGCACGGGGAACAAGCCGAGATGTCGCTGGCCGTCGCCCGCGCTGTGGCGATCGCGGCGGGCTTCGCTGGGGTGCCGGGCCCCGTGCATCTCAACATCGCCTTCCGGGAGCCCTTGACGCCTGAGGTGACGCCCGGCCGGGACGCCCTCGCCACGGTCATCGCGGATCTGATCGCGGTCGCGGCACAGCCGGCGCCCCAGGTGGTGCTTCCGCCCCGGCACTCGGGAGTCTGGGACGGAGACGACGACTGGCGGACGGGGGGCGGGACGATCTCGCTCGACGCGCTGCGTGACGAGAGCCGCACCGTCGTCGTCGCGGGAACGGGGGCGGGACCGGTTGCCGCGCGACTCGCAGAGGCCCGGTCCTGGCCATTGCTGGCCGAGGTCACCTCTGGCGTGGGACCGAGCAGGCGCCTGGTCCCGTCTTACCGGGCGGCACTCGCTGAGTCGAGTGCGCTGGTGTCCCAGGTCGTTCAGGTCGTCGTGGTCGGTCGGCCCACGCTGTCCCGTGAGGTCATGCGGCTGCTGGCTGGCCCCGCCGTGCGCGTGGTGCTGGCCGACCCGGCGGGGTCTCATGCCACGTATGCCTGGCCGGATCCCACCCGAACCGCGGCCATCGTGCTTCCCGGCATCCCGGAATCCTGGCTCACAGGAGCTCAGGTGGCAGCGGATCGCACCTCGTGGTGCACGTCCTGGGAGGAGGCGGGTGCCGCAGCGGGAACCCGTCACACGGACGTCGACGGACCGGGCGTCGCCCAGGCGGTGCTGGAGGCCAGCCTGCCCGGCGATGTGCTGGTGGCGGGAGCCTCGAGCCCGGTACGGGACCTGGATGCGAGCATCCGGCCGGACGAGCTGCCGTGGATCGTGTCGAACCGGGGAGTGTCCGGCATCGACGGGACGATCTCCACGGCGGTCGGCGTCGCCACGTCCTCCAGGGCGGCGGGAAGGGTACGGGCGCTGATGGGGGACCTGACATTCCTCCATGACATCAACGGCCTGCACCACGGTGCCGGTGAACCCGCAGCGGACCTGCAGATCGTGGTCGTCAACGATAAGGGAGGATCCATCTTCTCCGGACTCGAGCACGGCCGGGTGGGCGCCACGGGCCCGCTGTCCGCGGCGGTGCTGCAGCGGGCCTTCACGACGCCGCATCTGGTCGACCTCACGGCGGTGTGCCGGGCATTCGGGGTGGCTCATGAGGCCGTGACGACCCGCAAGGAGTTGCTCGCCGCCCTGGTCGCCCCGAGCCTCGGCCTGAGCGTGGTGGAGGTCAGGGTGGATCCCGACCGCCACACCTCATAGTCGACTCCCAGGAATGTTCGAGGAATGTTCCAGACCAGTGGTGTTCAGTAGGAGAGTCGAAGGAGGAACACCATGACCGATGGTCCACAGCACGATTCTGCACAGCAGCCGACCGACACCGCCGGGTCGACTGGAGGAGCCGCGGCTTCCCCCGCAGCGGCGGCTGCCACCCCGACGGAGCCGATCGCTCTGCCAGACGCGCCGCTGCAGCAGCCCACGGCCGCGATCTCGATGCAGCCGACGGCGGTTCTGCCGCCTGTGCCCATCCCGGCCCCGCAAGCCGATCCTGCTCCTGGGGACCGGCCCCCGCTCGACGCCTGGCGCCGGCCGGTTCAGCCCGCGTCGCCCTATGCAGCTCCGCCCTACTCTCCGGTGCCCATGGCCGTGACGTCATCCGTGCCAGGCGCCACGCCACCGGTGGCAGCCCCCGGCGGCACTGCGGCTCCGGCGCACCACGGGCTCTCGGCCCTCTTCCCGGCGGACGGGGTTCAGCCCTCGGCAGTCCCCTCGGGGGGCCAGCCGGTGTCGCCGGCGCCGTGGGATCCGCAGGTCGCTGTCACGGAGGCCGCTTCCGTCGACGGCAGCGGCCCCCGGCGGGACCGCCGCCGCAGAGGCTCGCGATTGTGGGTCCCTGTGGTGGCCGCTGCTGCGATCGCCGCGGTCATCGCCAGCCTCGGCACCGCTGCGCTGGTCAAGCAGATCTCGACCGATTCGAACGCGTCGACGACGGTGAGCTCCACCACGCAGCTGGGGACCTCGGGTAGCTCCTCGGTGTCGGTCCCGGTCACGTCCTCGACGGCAGAGAACCCGGACTGGCAGACGGTGGCGTCGACCGTGGCGCCCACGGTCGTGTCGATCCAGGTGACCACCGGCACGTCCGCGGCTGAGGGCTCCGGCGTGATCGTGGACTCCGAAGGCGACATCCTGACGAACAACCACGTCGTCACGGGAGCCACCAATGACACGGTGCAGGTCACACTCCAGGACGGCCGCATCTACCAGGCGACGGTCGTGGGCACCGATGCCACGACCGACCTGGCAGTGGTGAAGATCAAGAACGCCCCTGACGACCTCAAGTCGGCCGTCTTCGCCGACTCCGACGAGGTCATCGTCGGAGAGCCCGTCATGGCCGTCGGGAACCCGCTCGGCCTGTCGAACACGGTGACGACGGGTATCGTCTCCGCCCTCAACCGGCCGGTGTCGACCTCGGAGACCAATGGCAGCGACCTGGTCGTGACCAACGCGATCCAGATCGACGCTGCGGTCAACCCCGGCAACAGCGGCGGCCCCTTGTTCAATGCCAGCGGTGAGGTGATCGGGATCACCTCGTCCATCGCCTCGTTGTCCAGCACGAGCGAGTCCGCCGGGTCGATCGGCCTGGGCTTCGCGATTCCAGCCAACCAGGCCAACCTCATCGGTGGCCAGCTCATCAAGAGCGGCACGGCGGAGCACGCCTACCTCGGGGTGACGCTCAGCGACAGCACGGCGACAGCTGAGGGGACCACCCGCCAAGGTGCACAGGTCGAGTCGGTCCTCACCGGCTCTCCGGCTGAGGACGCCAAGCTCCAGAAGGGCGATGTCATCGTCGGCATCGATGGCAATCCGGTCTCCGGGGCTGAGTCGTTGACTGCTTTCGTCCGGGCCAAGGCCTCGGGAGCGACGGCCAAGCTGACCCTGGTCCGGGACGGGAAGTCGCTGGACGTCACGGTCACCCTGGCGACGCGTGACGACAGCGCGACCGCACAGTCGGGGTCCAGCGGGGATTCCGGCTCGGGGTCCAGCGGGGATTCCGGCTCGGGATCGGGCGGGGATTCCGGATCGGGGTCCAGCGGAGATTCCGGTTCTGGATCGAGTGACGGAAGCCAGGGGCTGACACCCACCAACCCGTGGGACCAGCAGGGCGGCAGCGATCAGCAGGGCAGCGACCAGGGCTGAGCCCAGACCCGCCCGCTCCCCGAGACTCCCTGTGTCGGTCATCACGGTGACCGGCACAGGGAGTTGTCGCGTCCGGAGTGCGTCACCTGAGACGATGGGGGCATGTCACGGGCGTATCAGGACAAGAATCCGCATGCTGTAGCGACGATGTTCGATGGGATCGCTCGGCGCTACGACCTCACCAATGACGTGATCTCCGGCGGGCAGGATCGGCGCTGGCGTCGTGAAGTGGTCCGTGCGCTCGATCCGCAGCCGGGCGAGCGCATCCTCGATCTGGCTGCGGGAACGGGGGCTTCGAGCGTGCCCTTGCACGAAGCCGGGGCGGACGACGTGCCGTGCGATTTCTCGGTCGGCATGCTGGCGGAGGGAAAGCGACGTCACCCCGAGCTCCCCTTCGTGGCGGGGGACGCCACTCACCTGCCCTTCGCAGACCAGACCTTCGACGCGGTCACGATCTCATTCGGGCTGCGTAACGTCTCAGACCCCACTGCGGCGCTGCAGGAGATGCTGCGTGTCACCAAGCCCGGCGGCAGACTGCTCATCTGCGAGTTCTCGACGCCGACCTTCGCCCCGTGGCGGCTGGTCTATGAGCGGTACCTGATGGCTGCGCTGCCGCACATTGCGGGATTCGTCACCAGGGATGCCGGCAGCTATGTCTACCTCGCGGAGTCCATCCGGGATTGGCCGGACCAGCGGGTTCTGGGACGGCGGCTGGTCGCCACGGGCTGGCGCTCGGTTGCCTACCGCAACCTCACCGGGGGAATCGTCGCACTGCATCGCGGCAGGCGTCCGGTCGAGCCCGCTTCGTCCAGCCTGCCATGACCGCTTCTGCCGGGCGCTCGGCGGATGTGATCGTGGTGGGAGCCGGACCCGCCGGAGCGGCCACTGCCGCGTGGTGCGCGGCTGCCGGATTGACCGTCCAGGTCTTCGACAAGGCACGGTTCCCGCGGGACAAGGTCTGCGGTGACGG
>JAATES010000254.1 GCA_015655615.1 Actinomycetales bacterium | reverse complement strand
GCCACGCCGAGTAGGCCGCCAGAGACGTGGACGGGCGGTGATGATGGCGTGTTATCGTTGATACGTGTTTACACGATCAACGATATTGAACCGGGCGGCGGAGCTGTTGGCCGGCTCGGCCACCGGGGACATCTCGACGCGGGCCGTCTGCGAGGCGGCCGGGGTCGGCCAGCCGGTGCTCTACCGGATCTTCGGCGACAAGGAGGGTCTGCTGTCCGCGGTCGTCGACCAGGTGTGGGACGAGTACCTCACCATGAAGCGCCGTGCGGTGGCGTCGGCGGACCCGCTCGACGACCTGCGTTCCGGCTGGGACAACCACACGGCGTTCGCATTGGCGCATCCTCATGCCTATCGCCTGCTGTTCGGAACCTCGCTGACGACCGTCCCCGAGGCTGCCGCCGAGGCGATGCGCCTGCTCACCGAGGTGCTCGAACGGCTTGCGGAGCAGGGCCGGCTGCGGATGCCGCCCCAGGAGGCCGGTCGGATCGTCATGGCGGCGAACAGCGGGCTGGCCCTCGCGCTCATCCTGCGACCGCAGGCCAATCCCGACCTCTCGATCTCCCCGCTCATGCGGGACAGCGTCATCCGATCGATCCTGACCGACACGGAGCCGGTGCCATCCGGCGCCTCCGGTGTCGCAGCCATCACGTTACGGGCCTACCTGCCGCATACCGAGATCTTCACGCTGCGTGAGCGCGGCCTGCTGGACGAGTGGCTCGAACGTATCCAGACCGAGCATGACATCAGCTGATCGCCTCCTCCGCGACCACCCGACCACCCCGACCGTCCGACCGTCCGACCGCAAGGAGAACCACACCATGAGCACCACTTCAGACACCACCCGGCGAGTGGCGCTTGTCACCGGCGGCTCCGGCGGAATCGGCAGGGCCATAGCCGAACGGCTCGCCGCTGACGGCTACGCCGTCGGTGTGCACTATGCGGGCCACCAGGACAAGGCCGACGCCCTGGTCGCCGACGTGACTGCGCGCGGTGGCCATGCCCTGGCCGTGGGCGGCGACGTCGCCGACGAGACCGCTATGCAGGCAGCCTTCGACCATGTCGAGCAGCGCTTCGGCGGCATCGACGTGGTCGTCAACACCGCAGGCGTCATGATCCTGGGACCAGTGGCCTCCTACGACCTCGCCGACTTCGATCGGATCGTCCGCACCAACGTGCGGGGCACGTTCGTCGTGTCTCAGCTTGCTGCGAGCCGGGTGCGTCACGGCGGCGCGATCGTCAATTTCTCGACCTCGGTGACGCGCACCCAGTTCCCGGGCTATGGCCCCTACGTCGCGACCAAGGCTGCGGTCGAGGGACTGACGCTCATCCTGGCGCGCGAGCTGCGGGGCAAGGACATCACGGTGAACACCGTGGCCCCGGGCCCGACGGCGACGCCGCTGTTCCTCGACGGAAAGGATGAGGTCACGGTTGCGAACCTCGCGAAGGCCGCTCCGCTGGAACGCCTCGGCGAGCCGCAGGATGTGGCCGACACAGTGTCCTTCCTCGCCGGTCCGGGACGGTGGGTCAACGGGCAGATCCTGTTCGTCAACGGCGGCCTGGCATGATCCGCCGCCCGGCGGACCGCGCCGCTCTGTCACATCTCGTCACCGGCGGTGATGGCCTGGACCTCGGCCTCGGCAGACATGTGCGGCCTGCCGACGTGCGCAAGACGGTGTCCGCCCAGGGCGAGGACCGCCATCGCGACCACCAGGGCTCCCACGCCGAACCAATAGGGAGCCCCGGCCCCCAGGTGATCGGCAATCTTTCCGGAGACTGCCGGTGCGATCGCCCCGCCTAGGAACCTGACGCCTGAATAGGTCGATGAGGCCACGTTCCGGGGCAGGTCAGTGGCTTCCATGACCGTCTCGGTCAAAGCGGTGTTGAGCACTCCGAGGAAGAGCCCGGCCAGGATGATCGCCGTGATGAGCACGTGGGCGGAGGATGCCCCCAGTGCCATGACTGCCAACGCGGCGGCCAGCAGGGTGAACATGGCGAACAGCACCGGGCGCAGTCCCAGCCGGCGCGTGAGGATCGGGGCGACGAAGACCGAGGCGATGGCCAGCGCCACACCCCAGCCGAAGAACACCAGCCCCAGCTCATGCGCCCCGAAGTCGGCACCGACGGCCGCCGCTGCCTCTTTGATCGGGAACGGCGAGTAAGCGAGGATCGTGAAGAACGCATAGTTGTAGAAGAGTGCAGTGATCGCCAGGACCAGCAGCGCCGGGTGACGTAGTGCGGTCAGGCCTGCTGTGAAGGGGATTGCGGCCTGGGGGGCGGGTTCCTTCTTCAGCAAGGTCAGGATCGCTGCGAAGGCAACGGCCATGAGGGTCGCGGTGCCGAAGAACGGGCCACGCCAGGAGACCTCGCCGAGAATGCCTCCGAGGAGCGGTCCGACGGCCATGCCGATTCCCAGCGCGGCTTCGTAGAGCACCACCGCCTGCCGACTGCCTCCGCTGGCCGCTCCGACGATGGCGGCGAGCGCAGTGGAGATGAAGAGTGCGTTGCCGAGCCCCCACCCCGCACGGAACCCGATGATCTGCTCGACGCTGCCCGCAGCTCCCGAGAGCAGCGCGAAGACGACGACCAGGACCAGTCCGGCCAGCAGGGTCTTCTTGACGCCCAGCCGGTTGGAGATGGCGCTGGTGAAGAACATCGCCAAAGCGGTGATGACGAGGTAGCTGGTGAACAACAGCATGGCCTCAGTCGGGCTGGCATTCAGCTCATCGCTGATTGCGGGCAGGATCGGGTCGACCAGTCCTATTCCCATGAAGGAGACGGCGCAGGCGAAGGCGATCGCCCAGACCGCAAGAGGCTGCCTGAAGATCGAGGAGGGTTGTGCGTCGGGCATGGTCATAGCTCCGCCTTGGGTGGTCGTGTTGTCATGGGGCCAGTCGAAATGGGGGGGTGAGCGACTATCGGGAACTGATCGACCGCACCAGCTGCTCCAGCAGATCGGCAGCGCGCTCGAGGACGGCGATGTCGGAGTCGGCAAGCTGGACCAGCCCAGGCCGGGCGATGGCTGCCGCGCGCGCTCGGAAAGACATGAGGACCGCGCTCCCGGCCTCGGTCAAGGTCACGACTGATGCGCGAGCGTCCTCTGCATCGCTGCCACGGAAGACAAGACCCTCGGCCTCAAGCCTGTTGACCGTGGTCGTCATCGCCGGCTGCGCGATCAGCTCCCGGGCGGCGAGCTCACCGATCCGCAGAGGACCGTCCTGCAGCAGGTTCGAGAGCACCCGCATCGCGACCAGCGAGCGCTGTTCGCCGGTGTGCCGGGACATGCTGCGGGAGAACCGGCTGCCCTGGACCAGCAGTCGGGCCGCCAGTCGGTCGAGGCTGCCACTATCGTCATCATCCATAGCGTGAGTATATATCAACCATATGCATGTCCTGGTAGGAGGGTGACCTGCGAGCCCTGGAGCCAGGGCTCGCAGGCACCCTCCCGATTCCATGAACAGACGAGCAGGCTCCGCTTCTTTCTTCTGTTTTTTCATGAGTATGATGCCGCTCTGGCTAGAAGATGACTCGCGGGGAGCAGTAGACTGCCTTTGGCAATTGCGCGTGATTTATCGGTTTCATATTCGAGCATTTCTTCATGCCTGCCTTCATCAAGGATGGACGGAACTTGCTGGCCGTGTTTCGTCCGGTTAGGAAATGCCGGAATCCGGTATAGGAGAGCCTCCCGGGGAGCAGGCTGCGACAGTTCCGGGAGGGCAGGGGCCTCGGCGCCCGCACGAGCCGCCAGGGCACCAAAGGGCCTAGGAACGTCAGGGAATCCCCTGATACGGCCCCTGGTGCCCGTGTCGCGGCGCGGGCGCCGATGCGGGACGGATGTGCGCGGGCATCAGGGGCGGATCGGGCAGGCGCAGCACAATTGTCCGGCGTCGCGCAGTTTTCGCAACAAAACGGTTGCGAAATTGCCATCCGCGGTGCAGAAGTTGTGAATTTGACCTCGCGCCCACACCGGCGTAAGAAAAGTAGGGAGTACCCGTTTGCGTCGCGATGAACGTTCTGATGGAGGGCACCGTGGCGAGCATCTGCCAAGGAGGCACCCATGACTTGTTTTCCGCATCTGCTCGAACCGATCACCGTCGGCTCGCTGACTCTCCCGAATCGTCTAGTCATGCCACCGATGGGGACGGAGATGGGCACGCATGGGGGACACTCGACACCTCGCGAGGCCGCCTATTACGCGGCCCGGGCCCGTGGCGGCACGGGCCTGGTGATGACGGGCATCAACTTCGTCTCGGGTACTTTCGACCCCATCGCGCCCGGTCTCGCACGGATCGATGCGGACGAGTTCACCCCGGGCATCGCAGCGATCGCTGATGCCGTTCATGCTGAGGGCGGTCTGCTCGCGCTGCAGCTCACCATGGGCCTGGGGAGGAACAACCAATACTGTCAGACCCTCGGTATGGAGCCCCGCTCCTCTTCCGACAACACCTGGTTCTTCGACCCTGCTGTGATCTGCAAGCCGCTGGAGGTCGCGGAGATCCATCAGATCGTGCAGGAGACCGGCGAGGCCGCACGCCGCGCCAAGGAGGCCGGGGTCGACGTCATCGACATCCATGGCCACACCGGCTACCTGATCGACCAGTTCATGTCGGTCTGCTGGAACCGCCGGTCGGATGAGTATGGCGGGGACGTCGTGAACCGCTGTCGGTTCGCCGCAGAGGTCATTGCAGCCATCAAGTCCAATGCGCCCGGGCTTCCCGTCAGCTTCCGCATCTCCGTCAACCACAAGTTCGACGGCGGCCGTACCTGGGAGGAGACCCAGCAGATCGTCATCGAGCTGGAGAAGGCGGGCATCGACCTGCTGCTCTGCGACGACGGGTCGTATGAGGCGATGGACTATGTCTTCCCCCCGTACTACCTGGGCGACGACTGCATGGTGTCCGCAGCAGAGAAGTGCAAGCAGGTCGTCTCGATTCCCGTCGTGGCCTGCGGGAACATCACCCCGGCGAGCGGTGAGCAGATCCTGGCACGAGGCGGGGCAGATCTGGTCGCCATTGGCCGCGGGCTGATCGCGGACCCCGAGATCATCAACAAGATCAAGGCGGGACGGGAGGACAGCATTCGTCCCTGCATCCGCTGCAATCAGCTGTGCACCGGAAACGCCTTCAACGGCAGGCCGCTGGGGTGCGCAGTCAATCCCCAGGTGGGCCGTGAGCTGGACGGCCTGGAGCTCAAGCCGGCGGACCGGTCCAAGCATGTCGTCATCATCGGGGCGGGCCCGGCCGGGCTCGAGTCCGCACGGGTGGCCGGCCTGCGCGGTCACCAGGTCGACGTGTACGAGCGTGCAGATCGCATCGGCGGAGTGCTCTTTCCGGCCGCCACCCCCGATTTCAAACATGAGCTGCGCAAGATGATCGACTGGTGGGGTGGCGAGCTCGACCGGCTTCCCCAGGTCGCG
>JAATES010000063.1 GCA_015655615.1 Actinomycetales bacterium | reverse complement strand
CTGAACTCGTTCGTGCCCGTCTGGGTGATCACCCGCGGCGGCCCGGCCGGCGCCTCGACCATCCTGCCGATCCAGCTGTACCAGGAGTTCCTCAACGGCAGCGCGGCCAGCGTCTCGGTCATCGCGCTCTTCCAGCTAGCCATCAGCATGACGCTCGCGTGGTTCTACGTGCAGCGCAGCCAGAGGGGAGAACAGTAATGGCAGCGACCACCGCTGCGACGGCCGTCAGCCCCACCCGTCCGCGTCCGGTGGCGAAGCGGCGTCGTTCGCCCCGGCGCCTCGGCTCGCTCGCCGTGTCGTACGTGTTCCTCGTCGTCCTCGCGTGCACCGCGGTCCTCCCGCTGGTGGTGATGCTGGCCAGCTCGTTCAAGCCGGCCAGGGAGATCTTCGCGATCCCGTCGCGGCTGTTCGCCGAGCATCCGACGTGGCAGAACTACGAGACCGTGCTGGGCGGGTCGGACATGCCCCGGGCGCTGCTGAACAGCCTGCTGGTCGGGCTGCTGGCGACCGTGGTCACGCTGCTGCTCGGGAGCACCACCGGCTACGCGCTGTCCCGGATCCGGTTCCGGGGGTCGCGGCAGCTGGCCGTGTACCTGCTGCTGGGCCAGCTCCTGCCCGCGACGGTGCTGCTGCTGCCGATCTACAAGCTGATCAACTCCCTGGGGATGCTGGACACGATCCCCGGCCTGGCCATGGCGATGCTCGTGTTCGTGCTCCCGGTGGTGACCTGGATGCTCTCCACGACGTTCGGCGGTGTGCCGATCGAGCTGGAGGAGGCCGCGATGATCGACGGGTCGACCCGGCTCATGGCCGTCGTGCGGGTCGTGCTGCCGGTGGCGCTGCCGGGCATCGTCTCGGTCGGGATCTTCGCCTTCCTGCAGTCGTGGAACGAGTTCCTGTTCGCCTCGGTCATGACGTCGTCGATCGCCTCGAAGACGGCGCCGGTGGCGCTGACCGACTTCGCGAACGAGTTCACGGTCGACTGGGGCGCCACGATGGCGGCGGCCTCCATCATCTCGATCCCGATCACGATCGCCTTCCTGTTCGTCCAGCGGTTCTTCGTCCGCGGCATGGCCGCGGGTGCGGTCAAGGGCTGAGCGGGTGAGCGGGGACGAGGGCCTGCGGGCGTCCGGCGCCTATGCCCGGCTCGGGGTCCGGCGGCTGGTGAACGCCGCGGACACCGTCACCGAGTACGGCGGTGCGCGCCTGCCCGACGAGGTCGCGGCGGCGATGGCCGATGCCGGCGCGCACCAGGTGGACATCGGTGAGCTGCTGGTCGCGGCCGGGGAGCGGATCGCCTCGCTCACCCGCAACCCGGCCGCGCTCGTGGTCAACGGTGCGGCGGCCGGGCTCGCGGTGAGCGCCGTCGCCGCGATCGCGGGCCGTGACCGCAGCACGGCGCTGCCGCTGGACCAGGCCCGTGCCCGGGGCCGGGAGGTCGTCGTCCTGTGCTGCCAGCGCAACCCCTACGACGCCGCGATCGGTGCGGCCGGCGCCCTGGTGCGGCAGGTCGGGTTCAGCGACTCCACCCCGCTCGACCAGGTCCGCGAGGCCGTCACCGCGAGCACCGCGGCGCTGGTCTGGTTCGCCGGGACCCGGTTCGAGCAGTACGCCCCGTCCCTGGAGACGATGGCCGAGATCGCGCACACGGCCGGGGTCCCGCTGATCGTCGACGCGGCCGCCCAGCTCCCGCCGGTCTCGAACCTGTGGACCTTTCGCGAGCGAGGGGCCGACCTGGTCGTGTTCAGCGGCGGCAAGGGCCTCAAGGGCCCGCAGTCCAGCGGGCTGGTGCTGGGCGACGCCGACTGGGTGGCGGCCTGCGCCCGCAACAGCTACCCGTGGCACTCGGTCGGCCGCACGATGAAGACCAGCAAGGAGAGCATCCTGGGGCTCGTGGCCGCCGTCGAGCGTGCGGTGGCGCTGGACTGGGACGCCGAGCAGCGGGCCTGGACGGCGCAGCTCGAGCGGGCCCGGGCCGTGCTCGAGCACCTGCCCGTCCGCACCCGCGTCGTCCCGACCGGGCGCCTGGGCCAGACCTGCCCGCGCCTGGAGGTCCGCTGGGACGAGGTGCTCGGCGTCCGGGCCGACGACGTGGCAGCCGACCTCGCCCACGGCGACCCGAGCATCCGCGTCGCGACCGGTGAGCTCGGTCCCTGCGGGCTGCACCTCAACCCCTACTCGCTGCTCCCGGGGGAGTGCGACGTCGTGGCAGCGGCACTGGCCGCCACCCTGACCCGACGCCTCAAGGAGGTCGCGTGACGATGCAGGACGTGCAGGACGTGCTGCTGGACCGGGTGGTCACCGGCGGCGAGCTCTTCGTCGACGGCCGGTTCGAGCGCGGCGACCTGGGCATCCG
>JAATES010000376.1 GCA_015655615.1 Actinomycetales bacterium | reverse complement strand
GGAAGGATCGACCCTGCACGGTTCCTGGGTGGAGAGATGAAGCTGGACGTCGAGGCGGCACGCCTCGCGATCGCGACGCACATCGCCGAGCCGCTGGGCATGGCTGTGGATGAGGCGGCGGCCGGCATCCTCGAGGTTGCCGACGCGATCATGGCCCGGGGCGTGCGGGTAGTCAGCGTCAACCGCGGTCATGACCCACGCGATTTCCAGCTCCTGCCCTTCGGAGGGGCCGGCCCGATGCACGCGCTCTCGATAGGGGCGATGGTCGACGTCGGCGGGGTGATCGTGCCGCGCAATCCCGGTACGTTCTCGGCAGTCGGTCTCGCCGGTTCGGACATCAAGTACGACTTCTTCCGGCTGCTCGACCTCGACATCGACACGATCTCAGGCGAGCGTCTCGAAGAGGAATTCGCCGACATGATCCGATCCGCGCAGGACCGTCTGTTCCGCTCGGGAGCGAGCCGGCACCGGTTCTCCCGGCTCGCCCGGCTGCGCTATGCCTGGCAGGACAACGATCTTGAGGTGCTGATCGGCGAGCAGGAGGTCGATGACGCCGTTCTGGCAGACGTAGTCCACCGGTTCCATGACCAGCACTTGTTCGAGTTCGGGCACGCCGACCCGCAGGAGAAGGTCGAACTGGTCTCGGTGGGCGTCGAGGCGATCGGTGTCCTCGACCGCCCCGCCCGGACGACCGGCAGCGACCGGGTACCCAGCGAGGCTGTTCCCGCCGGGCACCGCGACGTGTACTTCCGGGAGACCGGCTGGGCACGGACCCCGGTCTTCGAGCGCGACCTGCTTGCCCCCGGAGCCGGGTTCAGCGGACCGGCCATCGTTGAGGAACGCGAGGCAACCACCGTGGTGATCCCGGGGACCGTCGGACGGGTGGACGCCGCCGGCAACCTGGTCCTGACTTACGTCCACGAAGGAGAGTGAGGAGCGATGAGCCGCACCGTAACCGGCGTCAGCGACCCGATCACCACCGAGGTGGTCCGCAACGCGCTGGATACCATCGCCGAGGAGATGGGCGTCGCGCTGCGACGGACCTCTCTGAGCGTGGTGGTCAAGGACATGCGCGACTACTCGTGCGCCGTCTTCGACGTCCGGGGGGACCTGGTCGCCTCGGCACTCGACCTGCCCTCTCTCCTTGCGTCGATGGCGCCGGCGTTGCGTGCCTGCATCGACAAATGGGACGGTGAGGTCTACCCCGGCGACGTGTTCCTCAGCAACCACCCCTACCTTGGGGCCTGCCAGACCAACGACGTCAACATCTTCGTTCCGGTCTTCGACGGTAACGAGACACTGGTGGGCTTCACCGGGTCGATCGCGCACCACGCGGACATGGGCGGTCGGACCCCGGGCACGGCAGCGGCCTCATCCGAGTCCGCGTTCGAAGAGGGGGTCATGCTGCCGGCGCTCAAGTACATCGAGCGTGGGGTCGTGGACCGCAACGTGCGCGACATCCTGGTTGCCAATGTGCGTCACCCGCGCCAGAACCTGGGCGACCTGCGGGCCGAGATCGCCGCCTGCGAGTCCGGGGCGAGGCGGTTCCGTGGGCTGGTAGCGAAGTACGGTACGGTCGTCGTCCAGGGGGCGATCGACGACCTGCTCGCCCATACCTCGCTACGCACGGCACGAGAGGTCGGAAGGCTGCCCGACGGTGTCTACCGCGCCGAGGGATACCTGGACAACGACGGCATCGAACTGGACGCGCCTGTGCGGATGTGCGTCGCGGTCACGATCGCGGGCGAGCGGATCACGTTCGACTTCACCGGCTCTGACCCGCAGATGCGGGGCGGGATGAACATTCCGAACTCGACTCTTCGCTCGGTGGTCCACTACGCGGTCAAGTGCCTCATGCCGCCGGGCGTCCCGTTCAACGAGGGTTCGCTCGACCCGGTGGAGATCGTCGCGCCGGCGGGAACCGTGGTGAATCCGACCTTCCCGGCCGCTGTGGGGGACCGGCACCTGGCGTCGCAACGGCTGGCCTCGATCGTCACCAGGGCGCTGGCGGACACCGCTCCCGACCGGTCGAGCGCGGAGTGGTTCGTGGGCTGGCCGGTTCTGATCTGCGAGTCGAGGTCCCCGAAGTCGGGCGACGTCGCGGTGCTGCTGGCCAATGTGGCCGGCGGTGCGGGCGGGAACGACCGCCAGGACGGAGTGTCGGCGGCGGATGTCCACATGGCCAACTGCGTGCTGATCCCCGCCGAGGTCATCGAGTCCAACTACTCGCTGCGGGTCGAGCAGTACTCGCTCATCCCCGACTCCGGGGGAGCCGGCCGCCATCGGGGCGGTCTGGGCCTTCGCGCCGACTACCGGAACCTGTCGTCCGACCCGCTGCCGTTCCTGTCCGAGGCTGAGCAGACGAACCCGCGGTTCCCGCCAACCGGTGCCTTCGGTGGAGGTAGCGGGATGGTGGGGTCGCTCATGCTGCTCGATGTTCAGGGGAACGAGCACCCGCTGCCCTGCAAGGGGAAGGGAGTGGCCCGGCCCGGGGAGGTCATCAGCCTGCGGGCCGGCGGCGGGGGCGGCTATGGCCCGGTCTCCGAACGACCGGCCGAGTCGGTGGCCCGTGACGTCGCTGCCGGCTACATCACGGCGCAGGCCGCCGCGGCGCTCTACGGTGTCACGGCTGCGGGTGTGGCACCGTGATCGAGTCGGGCCCGCTGGGGCACGGCGGCGTCGTCGTTCCGGATCTCGATCGGTGTCAGCATGAGCTGGCGGTATCCTTCGGCTTGCGTCGGACCTCGACCCAGGATCAGCGGGTGACCGTCGAGGTCGGAGTCGGTGAGCAGACGGCGCGGGTGAGTCGGGCCGCCAGTCGTGATTTGCGGCTGGACTGGGAGGTCATCGAGGCGAGCGCTGCTCTGTGGTCGGTCGCCGAGAACCGCGGTGCGGCCCTGCACCACCTGGGCTCCTCCCACACCCGTGAAGCTTGGGACGACTGGGTGGCGGGAGCCGACTACCGTGTCGCGATCGCCTGAGGGAAGCGTGAGCACGGGCACGCCCGGCTGGCTGGGACCGGTGGCGCATGTGGGGGTCGTCGCGGACGACCTCGACGGCGCGATGGCCCTGTGGGCCGCTGTCGGCGTGCGCTGGAGCACGGTGACCCACCCGACCGTGCGTCTGCAGACCGCCGGCGGCGAACGGCAGGAGTTCACTGTCGGCTATGTCACAACATCCGGCGGTGAGCCGCGGCTGAAGATCATCGGCGCGGTCCTCGGATCTGTCTTCGAGCCACGCGGCACCGCCTACGTGCACCACCTGAGCTTTTGGAGCGACGACATCCAGGAGGCCACCGCGCGGCTGGCGCCCGCAGGGTGGCGAACCGAGGCGACCGGTCTGGAGGAGGACGGCACCGTCAGGTACCGGTACCTAGTCGGCGCCGGAGACCTGCGGATCGAGCTCGGGCTGGGCGTCAACCGTCTCGAGTTCGACTCTTGGGCGGACTGCGATGTCCGGGCGGCGCCGCAGAAGCAGGACGGGTCACTAGGAGCAGGACGATGAGAGGAACGGCAATGAGCAGCAGGGTGGCGGTACTGGGTACGGGCATCATGGGGACGGGCATCGCGCGGTCGTTGTTGCGCGCCGGATTCGAGGTGGCCGTCTGGAACCGCTCCCCGGAGCGTGCTGCGCCTCTGGCCGCGAGCGGGGCTCTGATCGCGGCAACTCCGGCCGAGGCCGTTGCGGAGGCCGAGGTGGTGTTCGTTGTACTGTTCGACGCCGACTCCGTGATCGCGGTGCTCGAGGAGTCGATCGAGGCCGGGCACCCGGACGCCGTGTGGGTGCAGGCCTCGACCATCGGCCTGGACGGGGCCAGGCGGGTGTCCGAACTCGCGGCACGACACCGGGTCGCGATGGTCGAGACCATGATGATGGGCACCAGACCGCAGGCTGAGGATGGCACGCTGATCCTGATTGGCGGCGGCTCGCCCGGCCTCTTCGCAAGGGTCCAGCAGCAGATCCAGGCGATCTCGGCCCGGATCGTGCATGCCGGTGACCGGATCGGCGACGGCACCGCGGTCAAGCTCGCTTGCAACTCGTGGGTCGCGGTCAGTGCGGCGGGCACGGCCCAGGCGCTCGCGCTCGTCCAGGCCCAAGGGCTGGACCCCCGGCTGTGGCTGGAGGTGCTGGCCGGCGGGACGGCCGACTCTCCTTACTGCCACCTCAAGGGCGCGAAGATGCTCGCCCACGACTTCTCTGCCCAGTTCGCCGTGGCGGCATTGCGCAAGGACTTAGCCCTCATCCGGACGGCCGCCGAGGATTCCGGCATGCCGACGGCACTGCTGGAGACGCTGGACGACCTTTATGCCGTGGCTGCGGCAGCCGGGCACGCGGGGGAGGACATCGCCGCAGTCGCGGTCGCCTTCGAGCATGCGCCGACCCCGGCAATCCGGGCCGGCTGAGCCCTCCGGTCCGGGGCCGGGATTGTCCGGGAAGGGCACCGGCAGACCGGCAACACGCCATCCGACGTGGTCACCTCGACCACGCGGCCGATGAGGTGGCCATACCGGCCACCTGACCTACGACGTGGTCGCACCGACCACCTGATTCGAGGAGTGTCATGTTCAACTTCGACGAGGCTCGTTATGAGCGCATCCAGACCGGGGCGGTCAGCCTTGCGGCCCCCCTGCACTCGTGCATCGGTGAACTGCTGCAGGCTGGTGCCAGGAACCTGTACCTCCTGGGCACGGGCGGCGCGGGGATCCTGATGTATCCCGCGGTGTCGTTGCTGCAGCGGGAGTCATCGTTTCCTGTGTACCTGGACTACCCGGCCGAGATTCTGCACACGCCGGCCCCGAACCTCGGGAAGGGTTCGATCGTCGTCATCCCCTCGTTGTCGGGGACGACGCCCGAGAGCCAGGAGGTGTTGGCCTTCGCCCAGGCCAAGGGCGCAACTGTGATCGCCCTGACAGGTGACGCGAGCAGCCCCCTCGCGGTCGCCGCGGACCACACCTTCACCAACCCGGCCGCCGACGACACCTCGTCGGAATCGTTCTATCTCCAATCGCTCCTCGTGGCCCTGTCGGTGATGTCCCACCGCGGCGAGATCGACGACTACGAGCAGGTCGTAGCCGAACTCGCCGTACTCCCGGCAGCACTGCTGGACCTCAAGGCGCAGGCAGAGGAGGTGGCCCCGGGGCTGGCCTCGGCCATCGCGTCCGAGGACTACCACATCATCACCGGGCCGGGGAGCGTCTGGGCTGAGGCCTTCTACTTCGGGATGTGCATCCTGGAGGAGATGCAGTGGATCCGCACCCGTCCGGTGCATTCGTCCGACTTCTTCCACGGCACGCTGGAGCTCGTGGAGAAGGGCGTCAGCATCCTGCTGTTCAAGGGCGAGGATGCCGCGCGGCCGCTCGCGGAGCGGCTCGAGGCGTTCGTGCCACAGGTCACCGACAAGCTCACAGTCCTGGACTCCGCCTCTTTCGCGCTTCCCGGCATCTCGGAGCGCGTGCGTGCCCTGATCTCCCCGGTGGTGCTCGCGGCCGTCCTCGAACGCGTCGGGGCCTACCTGGAGGTCGAACGGCGGCACCCATTGGTGACCCGTCGCTACTACCGGCGCCTGGGCTACTGACGTCGCGTCCTCGGCTCGCCCCGCCCTCGGACAGCGGTGCGGACCGAGGCCCGCAAAGCCGGGGAAGACGCAACGGTGGGCGGACCGGCCGCTTGGGAAGCCGGAAAGGCTGATCCAGGACGAACTAGGGAGAAGGGACCACGGGGGATGGACGACAACGAGGCTTTACTGGCACGGATTGACGAGGCTATCGCCGCGCGGGCACCGCAAGCGCGTGCGGTCCTGGCGGAGCTCGTCGGTGTGGCGAGTGTGAACCCGCTGCAGCCCGGCGTGACACCGGGAGCGTACGACGGCGGGGAGCAGCGGGCCAACCAGCTGTTTGCGCGCCATTTGGACGACATCGGCATGCGGACGGTGTCCGTCGGGCCGTCACCGGACCGTCCCAACCTCGTGGGTACGTGGGGCCGTGGCCTCGGGAGGTCGCTGGCCCTCAACTGCCACATCGACACGGTCTCGCCCGCAGCACCCGACGCCCGGCCGCATCCTGACCCGTGGACGCTGGTAGAGCAAGGCGGCTACCTATACGGCCTGGGCGCGTCGGACACCAAGTCGGGACACGCCGTCGTCTGGCTCGCCCTGCGTGCACTCGCGGACGCCGGGGTGGTTCCGGAGGGCGAGGTGCAGGTCCACTCGGTGGTTGGCGAGGAGACGATGAGCCACGAGCTGGGAACGTCGGCCGTCATCGAGGGTGGCTACCGGACGGACGCCGCGCTCGTCATCGAGCCCACCTCGGGAGGGGACCTGCCGCTGGCAGTCTTCAACACCGCGGCGGGGAACTACCTGTTCCACATGACCGTGCGCGGGAAGGCGGCGCACTGGGCTTCCCGTGGAGCGGCGATCCATCCGGGCGGGGGCGGCGACGATGTCGGCGTCAACGCCATCGACAAGGCCCTCTTCGTGTACCAGGCACTGCGGCAGCTCGAGGAGCAGTGGGGGATCTCCAAGCGTCACCCGCAGTTCGCTCCAGGGACGTTCATCATCCACTCCGGAGTGCTCCACGCCGACGTCGGGACCGAGGCCGCCCCTTACTTTCCGGACCGGGCGCGCTTCGACTGCCTGCTGTCATTCCCGCCGGGCGAGACGGGCGAGGACATCGCGTCGGAAGTGGAGGCCCACGTGCGCGCGGCCTGCCAGACGGACCCGTGGTTGCGCGAGCATCCCGTGGAGTTCGAATGGGAGGAGACCTGGCCCCCGGCCCACACAGACCCGCAGGACCCCTTTGCCCGTGCCGTCCTGGCGGCACGTAACGACGTAGCCGATCTCGCCGGGTTGCCACACCAGGACCACTCTCGCGCGGGCAGCGCCCAGTCCGACGCCTCCTTCTACGAGGCGGCGAGCATACCCGCCCTGGTGTGTGGCCCGGGCGACCTCTCCTCGGCTCACGCGGCGCACGACCGCGTGGCGGAACCACTGCTCCAGCATGCCGCACGGATGGTCGCGCGACTGATCCTGCTCTGGTGCACGGCGGACGGCGACGTGCAAGTTACCGGTCCCGGGAACGGCCGATGACCTGCGATCCCCCGTCCGTGCTGCGACGCTGGGACTGCTGCACGGTTAGGTGACAGTTTGTAGTCACGCCGCGAGGGCGACGGTCGTGTTCATGATGGTCTCGAATTCGATGGGCGTCAACCGTCCGAGTCGGGCCTGTCGGCGTTGGCGGTGGTAGGTCCGTTCGATCCAGGTGACAATCGCGATGCGTAGCTGAGGATGGTGTGGATGCGGACGCTGGCCGCCCAGATGAGCCGGCAAGGCTGGACGGGAACTATCACCGTGCTGCACGAGGCCGGCACCAACGAGTTCCTTGCCAGAAATCTGTTCCCCGTCGGACGGATCACCGAGGACCCCGTGACCGGTTCAGCCGCAGCATCCACCGGTGCGTACCTGCGCGACACCGACACCTCTCACGGTGCCAGCCCGCTGTCAGGAGGGCCTACCTCGCCGGGACAGAGCCACGCGTACCGAGATCATCGCCCCGCCTAGCAAAGTCAGCGCGGCGGCGACTATCAGCAGCCAGGAGGACAGGCCCGTCATAGGAAGCTCGCCGCCAGCCGAGGTCGTAGGTGCGCTCGAGGGCGAGCCCGACGCAGATGGCGTGGCAGTGCCATCGGTGTCAGCAGCGGTGTCGTAGTGGAGCACGGTCACCTTCTTGCTGTCCACCCCGACCAGGGCGAGGTAGTGCTCCCCCGCAGACAGGGAGAGGTCGGAGAGCTTGACGCTGCTGTCAGCCACCGGAAACGTGTCCAGGTAGGTCGGCGTTGAATAGCTGAACACCGTCACCGCCGAGTCTTGCCCCGACCACGGCAGAGTGAACGAGACCGCACCCGGGAGCTTGGTCAGGTCCACCTTCGGCGCAAGGTCCTGCAGGTCCGCCGCGTTCGGGAAGCGTGCAGCAAGCTCCTCGTCGTCCGCGCCGACCTCGACTGTCACATCCCATACTGTCAGGTGCGCGGGGGTGCTCGGGGTGACAACTCCATCTCGGCCGGTCAGCACCGCCCGATACCAGGCACTGGACCCGACTATAACCGGGACGGTAAGCGAGTACCCGTCGCCGCCGTCCACTGCCTGCCAGTCGGCGTCCGACTCTGGAGATGCCGATGATGTCGCGACCTCCCAGTGCACGGACTCGATAACCGACCGATCGGTCACCTCGACCGCGAATTGCGCCGAGCCTCCCGGAACGATGTCCAGCGCATCGGTCGGCTGCACGGTGATTACCTGCGACGGCGCCACCTGCAGCAGATAGGCAGTTGTCGACGGCGCGTCGACGTATCCGTCGTCGACGGCTAGCGTGACCGAGGCAGTGCCTGCGGCACCTGCCGTGAACGTCAGCTCGGCGAGCAACGCAGTGATCTTGTCGGCGGCACCAGTCAGGGTCCACACGCCGTCAGTGACGGCGACCACGGCACCGTTGAAGGTGCCTTCTGCCAGGCCGCCTATTCTCCCGTTAGTGGGAGTGAGAACAATGATGAGGGTGTCATCGTCGCCATCAGAGACAACTGGGTCGGACAACTCAGCGGCGACTCCCGCGGTCACCCATTGTCGGCCAGTCGGAACTCCGCTGACGATTGGCGGCTGGTTGGCCACGACATCGATGCTGAAGGCTCGATCAGCACTGTTGCCGGCGAGGTCGGTGGCGGCCACCCGCACACTGCGAGGACCTACGCCCGCCGCAGCCGGGTCGACCATGGTCAGCTCCCCGTGCACAATCGCGAAAAGCGTGTTGTCGCTGTCGCCTGCCCCCGAGACCAAAGCGAACTCTGGCGTTCCGTTCGCGTCCGTGGCCGCCAGGTTACCCACTATGGCATCCTGTCCCGCACTGCTGCGGACACGGGTGCCGCTGAGCGTCGGAGCGCTGGGCGGTGTCACATCGATGGTGACGACCAGCGCCGCGCTGGCGCTCGAGGTGTTGCCGGCCGGGTCAGTGGCGGTGGCGGTGAGACTGTGGTTGCCCTCGGCCAGGGCGCTGCTGGTGATGCTCCAGTTGCCGTTGCTATCTGCCACTGTCGTGCCGAGCACGGTAATGCCGTTGCTGTCGTAGAGGTGGACGTTGCTGTCCGCTTCCGCCGTGCCGGTGAGCGTAAGCGCAGTGACGATGGTGATGCCGTCGCTGTGGCTCGCGCCGCTGTCGGAGGCGGCCTCCAGCACCGGGGCGGAGACCACAGGCGGCGTCTGGTCGATGGTGTAGGTCTCGCCGCCCGTGTAGCCGCCGATAATGTCGAGGCCCTGGCCATTCTGGATGCCGGTGCCGCTGGCGTTCAGATCCAGCCGCAGCGTGCCATCGCCGGTCACGTTCTGCACCGTGACCGTGTAGGTGATGTTGTCGGCCGTTGCCACGGTGGCGACGTTGCCCGCCACACTGCCGCTGGTGGCGGTAGGCGTGAAATCGCCCTGGCTCACCCCCGTCACCGCTTCGCTGAAGGTGACCGTGAACTTCACCATCCCGGCATTGGTCAACGCCGACACATCCGCGCGCACGATGCCGGACACCGCGGGGGCGATGGAGACGGTCAAGGTGAAATCGTCGGAGACACTGAATACGCCGTCGCTGGCAGTCACGCGCACGGCGAGCGGGCCCGCGTCACCGAGGCTCGGCGTACCGCTGAAGGTGGTGCCATCGAAGTCCAGCCAACCCGGCAGCGGGTCGCCGTTGGCGAGCGTGGCGGTGTAGATCAGCGTGGTAGCGGCATCCGGGTCTGCGAAAGCGTCGGCGGGCACGGTGAACGTGAACGGCAGCGTGGCGATGGCCGACTGGTCGCCGATGCCCAGGTCCACCATCGGCGCCTCGTTCACGTCGGTCAGGAGGATGGTGAAGGTCTTGTCGTAGGTCGCGCTGCCCGCGTCCGTGGTGCGCACGATGACCGCGTAGCTGGTCTGGGTCTCGTAGTCGAGCACGGTGCCGACCCTGAACTGCAGGCTGCTGCCGCTGATCTCGAACACGTCCTGGTCTGTGCCGCCCACGATGCCGTAGGTGAAGCTGTCGCCGCTGTCCACGTCGGTGGTGGAAAGCGTGCCGATGGTCGGCGCCGATGCGGTGGAAGTGTTCTCGGCAACCTGCAGGTTGCTCAGGCCGATGTCGGTGGGCGCGTCGTTGACGGCGGCCACGTCGATGCGGGCCTGCGCCGTGGCGTCGGAAAATGCGCTGGACCCGCCATGGCTGGTGGCATTGGCGGTGCTGCGCGTGACGTTGGTCGAAGAGGCACCGACGGTCTGGTCCCAGGCGCGGAACGTGAGGGAGGCGGTTTCGCCGTCCTTCGCGTCCGGCACGTAGCGCACCTGGGTGCTGGCGGAGAGCAATAGCGCGTATGCGTCGGTCAGGCTGCTGCCCATGTCGACCCAGGCGTTGCCCTCGGTCGAGTACTGCCAAATGCCATTGCCGCTGCTGGCGGTGACGGCGATGCCGGAGGCCGGGCCGTCCGCGTCGGCATAGACCACGTCGGCGAGCAGGACTGAAATCAGCATGCCGCTGGAGGCTGTGTTCTCGTCGGTGTCAGGCAGCACGGAGGGGCCGCCCGAGAGCGTGGGCGCGTCGTTGACCGGGGTGACGTGCACCGTGGCCGCCACGGACAGCACGGTGGTATCGGCCCCGCCGTTGTCGCTGATGGAGACGAGCTTGATCGTGCGATCGTGGGTGCTGGGGTTCTGGCTGGTGTTGCGGTAGGCGATGGTGTCGACCAGCGCCTGCGCCTGCGCGGGCGTGAACGTGCCGGTCAGCGTGACGGTGGCGGTGGTGCCGCCGACGCTGACGCTGTAGCTCACGACGCTGCCGCCGCCGATGACGCCGGCGGCGCCGTCGTTCAGGTTGAAGGTGGCGCCGGAGACGATCAGCTTCTCGTCCGCGCCATCGGCCAGCCCGGCCACAGTGAGTTTCAACTCGCCGATGCTCTGGCCGGACTCGACCGTGCTGATGGCCGTGCCGCTGAACAGGGCCACGGCGCTGCCGCCCTCGGTGAAGGTCGGGACAAGGCCGGTGGCGCTCAGGGTGGGTGCGTCGTTGACCGGGGTGACGTCCACCAGCGCGGTTGCCACTGTGCTGGTATCACTGTCGCCGTCGAGGCCACCGATCACCGGCGGCAAGTTGCCGACAGCTCCAGCCGGCGCTGCCACCATCCCGGAACCAAGCAGCCCTATGGCCAGCGTCGCCGCCATCACCCGGGCCAGGTGCCCCGAGATGCGGGCGCGACGATTCAGCGTCAGAGGAGAGGGAGGGACGGCCCGGCTACGTCCATGAAACATGAGCACTAATACCCTTGCGCCGAAATGTGAAGAGGAGGTATTGCAGTATACTGAAGGTACAGTAACACTGTGGGCCCCACCAGGTATGACTTCTTGTCTCAGAACATTTTATGAACCCATTGCTGATTGCGACCGCGCTCGCCGGACCAGGCCATCGCCGCTTCGGCCAGATTCTGGCCACCTCCGAACGCATGGTTAGGCTTCTGAGCGATCCGACGGCGATGGTGCTGCGGTTGCTGGCGATGGTGCAGCGGTTGCTGGCGATGGTGCAGCGGTATGGCCCCGCCGCGATCCATGCCGAAGCCCAGGTGATCGTCACCCGGAATCTCCGCGACCTCCCTACGGAGAAGCTGCGCCTGTGGGGTGTGGGAGCGCAGCATGCCGACGACTTTCTCGCCGGGCTGCACCTGGATCGCCTGGATGCGCTCGGCGGGATCGTCGCCGAGATCGCATGGGGCGATGGCGCCGGACACGGTGAAGTGCTCGACCCTCTCGTCATCGACGCGCCCGACACGGTCGCTCTCGTACGCCAGGCAGTCGGGGATCGCGGATAGAAGCCGCTTCGCATCTCACCAGCACCTTTACCACGACGCGAAGGTATGGGCTCTCGGCGCAAGCGACCGTCGACGTCTCCGTTGGGAGACGACGGTTCCGGTGAGACGTAGGCCAGGTTCGCGTCACGGCCGCGGGTGAGTGCGACATACAGGCTCTCCCTGGTCATCGCGGCGTCGACCAGGACGTGCGAGCGGTCGACCGTGATGCCCTGGGCGCGGTAGGAGGTGACGGCGTAACCGAACTCGACGCTCGCAGTGTCCTACTGCATCGTCGATAAGGTCGATTGGCTCGCGCGCAACGAACGGCGAAGCCTGCTCCACGCCCATCACGCTGGGGCCGTCTTGTTTGACCTGCTCAAGGCGGAGCGGGACCGCGTCACTTGTCGTCTCGCTTTCCTCGACTCGCTGATCGACGCCGGCCGGATCGAGTACGACCGGGCCAAGGCGCATCTGGATGACTGCCTGGCTCTCGCCGGCGACACGCACACGATCTACATGAGCATGGACGACTCGCTGCGGCGCACCTGCAGACGAGCGTTCTTCGACCGCACCAACGTCCACGAACTCGACCGCGGCGCCATCGCGGGTTTGAACATCAAATGGGTCTGCTGCACGGTTAGGTGACAGTTTGTAGTCACGCCGCGAGGACGACGTCCTTGGTCATGATGGTCTCGAACTCAATGGGCGTCGAACGCCCCAGCCGGGCTTATTGCCCTCATCGATATCAGTGCAGCGGAGCCACTTCGACAACGTCATCGGGTAAACCCCGAAGTCTTGTCCGATCCGCTCGATCGTGGTTCCGGGTTCCGGGTTCACGGTTCCTCGCGACGCGCACCATGTCATCACAGAACTCGATGGGATAGGGCTTAGGCACAGCAACATCCTTCCAGGCCGCCCTTCTGGGCAAGCCAGATCAGATGTCATCCACCCGTGCAGCAGTCCCTCTCTTGCGATTGTCGGGACGCATGGGACGTGTCCGCTGGGCTCGTTCGCCGCGTTGACGCTAAGGGGCTCGGATGGACTGTTGGTCGAGTCCGTCTCGCGGTGGAGGACGGCGTACCTGGTCTCCTGACTTGAGGGCTGCGAGGTGCGCGCGATCACGATGGTGCAGGCGGGGCGCCGTTGCCCCGGTGGAGGGATTCATGCCATTACTCGCGCACACGACAAACGCCGGATCTCGAAGCAAATCCGTCTTTTTTGGGCGAGCAGGTCCAAAATCCGTGCGTTCTGCTGGGGAACTGGCGGCATCCGGATCTGAGACCCGATGCTGGGGGCGCCCCCAGCGGGACTCTCGGACGCCCGACTACTCGGACCGGACTGCGAGCGCGGGGCTGATGGCAGCCGCGCGCGCCGCCGGATATGCCGAGGCGATCAGCCCTACCATGACCCCTACCGCGGGTCCCATTGCGACCCAGACCGGTTGGAGGACCGCTGTCCAGTCGTTCAGGGCAGCGGCTGCCACGACCGCGACGGCAGAGACTCCTGCGCCCACGAGCCCCCCGAGGAAGCCGACAAGCACGCCCTCGGCGAGGAACACGCCGGCCACGCGCCGACGCGAGCAGCCCAGCGCGCGGCGCAGCCCGATCTCCATCGTGCGTGCCATCACTGCGACCACCATCGAGTTTGCAATGAGCAAGATGGTCAGCACCATCAGGATCGCTCCGCTCCATGCGGCGAGACGGTCCATCTGGGTCGAGACCCCGCGGCGCAGATCGCTCACCGAGACGACAGGCGAGACCGCAAGCCGCTCGGGCGCGTCGGGTCGGAGCGCGTTCACGACGATCTTGGCGACCTGTGCCCCCGCGCCGGGCTGCGTGCGCACGAGCACGGAGCTGTCCGAGTCGTCGGGGACCATCGCCAGCCCGACCGCGTAGGGTACGACGATCGCGTTCGAGAGCGCAGCGGACTGACCCGATCCGACGAACCCGACCACATCGAACGGCTGGCCGTCGATCCAGATCTGCAACCCCGTCGGGTCCGCTGTCTGCGGCACCCCGAGTGCTTCGGCCGCGGCGGAGCCGAGAAAAGCGACCGAGGTGTGACCGTCGAGGAAGAACGACAGGTCGGAGGGGGCCGGTGTGCGCGAGGCACGCAGGTACCCGGACGTTATCGCTACGACGTCGGGCGGATCGTCGTTGCCTGAGGATTTGATCTGATCGCTGGGGAGGCGTGTCACCACGGGACTTACGGAATCCGAGACGTCGAGCCGTCTTCCGCCGTCGGCGATCATGTCCACGGCCGCGAGACGCGCCTCGGTGTCGTCCGGCAGGATCTGACGAGCGCTGGCTCCGGAGCGAGCCGTGGTGGTGCCCGCGTGTGCAGGACGCGGGACTACGGCGACCGAGACGAGGTCGAGCGTCGAGGCTGCGATGTCGGCCCCAATCTGAGCCGAGGCCTGGTGCGAGAGCCCGACCGAGGATTGCAGAGCCCCGGCGGACAGCCCGACTGCCAGGATCATGAGCGCCGCCCGGGCGCGTCGAGAACCCAACTCGACCAGCACGTCGTCGAGAAGGTCGGCAAGAGGGGTGAGTAGCCGCTCGACCAGGCGCCCCCTGCGGCTCACAGCTCGCTCCGCAAGACCGGCTGCATCTTGCCGTCTACGAGCCGCACGACGCGGTCCGCCCAACGGGCCGTGCGGGCGTCGTGCGTGATCACCAGGACCGCGACGCCCGTGGCGGACTGCGAGTCGAACAGGTCGAGGATGCTCGCCGCGTTGGCGTCGTCGAGGTTCCCGGTAGGTTCGTCGGCAAGGAGCAGCTTTGGCGACGTGACAACCGCCCGGGCGACCGCGAGGCGCTGCTTCTCACCGCCGGACAGAAGCCTGCCCAAAGAGTCGGACCGATGAGTGAGGCCGACGCGCTCCAGGACCCCCTGAGTGAGGTCACCGCGCTCGGCACGCGGTACCCCGCTCGCCATGAGACCCAGCCATACGTTCTGCGCCACGGTGCGGTTGCCCAGCACATGGGACTCCTGGAACACGAAGCCCAGGAACGCGGCGCGTAGTCCGTCCCGAACCTTGTCGTTCGCCGCAGCGACATCCCGGCCAGCGAGCAGGTAGCTCCCGGACGACGGTTCGTCGAGGAGCCCGACGATGTTGAGCAAGGTGGACTTGCCAGACCCGGAGCGCCCGAGCACCGCGACCCGCTCGCCTTCGCCGACGGTAAGGTTCACCCCGCACAGCGCGTGGACCGGGGGAGAGACGTCATAGGTCTTCGTGACCTCGGAGAGCTCCACAAGGCTCACGGGCCGCTCCCGGCCGTCGTCCCGGTGCTCGAGCCACCGGAGACGACGATCTTGTCGCCCTCGGCCAGCGCATCAGACTCGACGACGGCATAGCCCTCGCCGGTCGCAACCACCTCGACCGGTGTCCTCCCACTTCCCGCCACGTTGACGTACGCGCCGGACGAGTCCTCTCGGAGGGCGACGAGCGGCACCCCTAGCCCTTCCGCCTTGGTGGCGACGTCGGTCTTGGGGGTGGCGACGAGCGTGTCGCCGTCGGAGAACGGAGGAGCGTCGTCGAAGGTGATCGTCGCGTCGTATCCCGGAAGGCCGCTAGCGGTGTCCGCATCGGGCTGCCGGAATCCGCTCACCTTGGAGACCACGCCAACCACCTCGTCCTGCTGATCTGACACCGCGAGGACTGACACTTTCGAGCCCACCTCATAGGCCCCCTTGGACGCGACACCCACCCGGACCGTCAAGCTCGGCTCGCCGACGCGCAGACGTACCGCTCCGTCCGCCCCGTCCTGGGCGCTCGTGCCGACATCCGCCGAACCCCCTCCCAGGTCGGTGCCGATAGTGGCGGAGGTGAGCACGGTCGCGCCCGCTCTCGGGATCCACGTGACCTCCGAGACGCGCAACGGAGTCAGCGCGGCGTGCTCGGCCTCGGTGAGCGACTTCTGTGCCTCGACCACTGTGCGCCTCGTACTCTTGAGTGTCGTGCTGTCGTCATCGGTCGCATCGGAGCGGCTGGACGTCTTGCTGGCTTGCCGCTGCGCGCTCCGCGCGTCGTCGAGGGCCTGGCGCGCGTCGTCCACCCCCTGGGTCAGGCTCACGTCGATGGGGATGGTGTAGCCGGCGCGCTGGTACCAGTCTCGGACCGCGGCGGCTGTGGCGGCTCCGTACTGCCCGTCGATCGTCCCTCGGTAGCGTCCGAGAGCCCGCAGCGCCTTCTGCACCGCCGTGACGTCCGGCCCCTCAACGCCGGGCGTCAGGTCACGGTAGAGGCTGAACCGGGTAGAGAGGGCGAAGACGGGACGGCCGGACACCTCCGCGAGCACATCGCCAGAGTGTATTTTGTCGCCTCGTCGCACTTTTCGCGCTGTGATGATCGTAGGCATGTCGGACTGCGGCGCCGCGACCACGATCTCGTGGCCCTCGGAGTAGGTGCCGCGGGCGTCCGCGACATCGTCCTTGAGCGCGAGGTGCTCGACGGGCACGGTGACCACGGGCTCGCGCTGGGAGTTGTTGACAGCGGCTTCCCACGGAGACCTGACGACGGTGCCGAGCGCGAACGCTGCGGCGACGGTGATGATCGAGCACGCCACGACGATACCGACCCATCGCGCCCCACCGGGCGTACCCGAACGAACCTTCAACGTTCCACCTACCTGGATCGAGAGCTGGTGCCTGAGCGGGTCGAGCCCTCACATCGGCTTGAGGATGTCCTTGTTGTTGTTGATCAGGTCCCCGGCGTCGGACAGCGCCTGGGCGTTCGCCGCACCCTGGGCCACGACCTCCTTGGCGTACTTCGTCAGGATGGGCGCCTGCAGCCGCGCCCAGACGGTCGCCACCTTGCGCGTGAAGTCGACCTTCTCCTTGCACTCCACTGTCTGGACGGCGAGCGTAATCTGCTCCTCATTGATGTGTTGGACGTCGTACCCGTCGACGTACCCGGGCATGCCCGCGACCGGCTTGAGCCCCTTGTCACGCAGGCAATCCTCGAGATCTTCGACGACCGGCTTCACTTCGTCGTTCTTGAGGATGGAGTCTCGCACGTCCCACAGCTCGGTCTGCCACGGGGATTTGGAAGCCGCTCGCATCGGGTCCAGGATGCTCGACGCCTGGTCGCTGCAAGCGTCGAGCTCCTTCTCGTGCTTTTCGAAGATCGGCGCGTTGTGGGCCGAGACGACCTCCCAGCTGCCGTCGCTGGGACGCCCGTAGTCCTGAGGCACGTACCCGTTCGCGCGCAGGTCGGCATCGCGCATCGGTTCCACGAAGGCGAACTTCTCGGCCTGGGCCGTCGTCCACGGTCCGAAGAACGCCTGCGCGTGGTAGAGGTCGACGTCATCGAACAGCGGGCTGGCGACGAAGTCGATGCCTTGCTTGCGAGCGCACAGCGCCACCGAGACGTTGACGGCCTCCTTCAGCACGGACACGTCAGCCTGGTCCAGGGCGAAGCGGTCGTAGGGCAGCGTGACCCTCCCCAGGTCCTCGTCGAACGACGGCGTCATGTCGATCCCTTCGTCCGAGCCAGTGCCGTTCGTCGGTACGGCCGTACCGACGCGGGCGGTGCTCTTGACTCCGGTGAGGGCAGCGTCCTGGGTTGACGTACTCGAGGCCTTGCACCCGGTTGCGAGCATGATCAGCGCAACAGCGATGCAGCAGGGCCCTAGCTTGCGACGCATGGACGTCCTCCTTCCGTGAAGGTTCAGGATAAGGTTCCAGCCCGCTCGTCCTGCGCGGGCTGGAACCTTGTCCGTCGGTGGAGCGAGGCACTCCAGGAGCCACCTCGGAACGATCGATTGATCGCAATCAGTTGCACTCGCTGAACTGCCAGCTGCTCAGCTTGTTGTTGAAGTTGTAGTCGTACACGGCGGGGGGCTGGACGTACCCGATCTCGTAGACGCCATTGAGGTTGCTGTCCTTCCATGCATACCCCGCATAGAGCTGCTTGCTGCCGAGGTAGAAGTACCATTGACCGTTCCCGTAGGTCCGGTTGGTGGAGGTGT